>JAFWXT010000052.1 GCA_017522945.1 Clostridia bacterium | reverse complement strand
TTCATTTCTTTGTTCGGGTGTGTATTTGTTGAATTTTTGTCCTTTTTTTGCCATAGAAAAAACCTCCTATGAAAATTATATCATAGAAGGTTTTTTAATTAACCTTTTTTATTTTGTGAACTAAATGGGGTTCACATCAATACCACGCAACCTTTTTTTATTATTTTAAATTTATACCTTTTTCTTTAATGTAAATTTTTATCTTTTCAAGCGCCTTTTTTTCAATACGCGAAATATACGAGCGTGAAATTTTAAGCATTGCTGAAACTTCGCGTTGGCACATTGCAGGACCTTTTAAACCAAATCTAAGCACAATAACCGTGTATTCTCGTTCAGTTAAACATTCCTTAATAGTTTTTAACAGCTTTTCACTAAAAAGCGTTTGTTCTACTTGACTTAAAACACTTTCTTCATCAATTGATAACAAATCCATTAAGCTAAGCTCGTTACCTTCTTTATCGCAACCAACAACTTCACTTATCGAAACGTTCGCCTTATACTTTTTATTCGCCCTAAGTAGCATCAAAATTTCGTTTTCAATACACCTAGCAGTATATGTTGCAAGACCTGCTCCTTTTGAAATATCGTAAGTATTTATCGCTTTTACAAGCCCAATAGTACCAACAGAAATCAAATCGTCGTTATCGTAAGCACCTTGGTATTTTTTCACAACGTGAGCAACAAGACGCAAATTGTGTTTTATTAACTTTTCCTTAGCTTGATTATCTCCGTTTTTATAGGCGATTAAGCATCTACGCTCTTCTTCTTTTGAAAGTGGCTTAGGAAAAGAATCCCCACCTATAGAAGCGCAAAAGAAAAGAATTTTACCTATAATAAATGATAAAAAATCGGCAAGCATATAATTTCTCCATAAGAAAAATGTATGTTCTTGTCGATTTTTATATTCATAAGATATTTATTTTATTTACGAAGAATATCCCCTTCGCATAATTTTAAACTTGTATATAGTTTTAATCTTTGCTGAACGAGCTTTGCATCTAAAACTTCCCTACCGTCATCGTCGAACAGCTTATCAACTAAAACCTTTTGATTAAACGTATCGTTTGGCGAAAGAACTTCAAGCTCATCACCCTTTACGAAACGATTTCTCATTTCAACGATAGCATAATTACCATTTTCGTCGCTTCCATTACCAACGACTAAAGCAATAAAGGTTCTATCGCCACGGCTTTGTGAATCGTCGTAGTTAACGGTTTGGTCGTTATTTCCTAAAGCATAGGCAGTTGTAAAGGCGCGGTGTGCGGTTTTTAAAACTTCTTCTTCGTATAGCGAATTTTCGGTATATTTTGCGCCTAATTGCTCGTAAGCGTCAATTGCGCGCCTATAAGCGTTAATAACGGTTGCTAAATAATATTCGCTCTTCATTCTACCTTCAATTTTTAAAGACACAGCACCGCTTTCGTGTAACTGGTGAAGATAGTTTATCATATTTAAATCTTTACTATTTAAAATATACGTACCGCGAGAATCTTCTTCAATAGTTAAAAATTCACCGTCAGGCTTAGACTTTTCACGAATTTCATACTCCCATCTACAGCATTGAACGCAAGCGCCACGATTGCTTTCGCGCCCCGAAAGATAATTAGAAAGCAAACATCTGCCACTATAAGAAATACACATTGCTCCGTGTGCAAAAACTTCAATTTCGCCACCACAGTAATCACTAATTTCCTTTACTTCTTTAAGGGACAATTCACGCGCTAAAACAATACGCTTTACACCCATTTCAACCCAAAATTTTGCAGAATATTTATTTAAAGTGCTTGCTTGTGTTGAAAGATGAATTTCAAGGTCGATGTTAAGTTGTTTAATTAAAGAAATAATACCAGGGTCGGAAACGATAACCGCATCCACGTCAATTTCTTTTAAATAGGTTAAATATTCGCCAAGTTTTTCAAAGTCAGCGTTTTTTGCAAGAATATTAACTGCAACGTAAAGTTTTTTGTTTCTTTCGTGCGCATAAATTACCGCTTCTTTAAGCTCTTCATTAGTAAAGTTTTCGCTTAGTGCTCGTAAAGAAAATATTCTACCGCCAACGTAAACAGCATCTGCGCCGTAGTAAAAAGCCGTTTTAAGTTTTGCAAAGTTGCCAGCTGGGGCAAGTAATTCAAAATTTTTCATATCATTCGTTATTATAGGCGATTAAAATTCCGTCGCCCGCGTCTATTAAACTTGTTGTAAAATTTTTATTTTGTGTTAAGGTATCAATAAATGCGCGTAAGTTTCTTACAATCGTATTATCTCTATGTGGCGGTTTTTCGCATTCGACTAACCCTCTAAAAAGTACGTTATCGGCAAATAGAACACCACCAGGAGCAAGTAAACGTAAAAGCTCGGGCAAATAATCGTAATAACGCGCCTTTGGACCATCTAAGAATATAAAGTCAAATTTACCATCTAAAAAGCGAATAATATCACCAGCATCGCCAAAATGACAGGTAACCTTGTTAGTATAATTATGCTTTTCAAAGTTTGCTTTTGCCGTTCTATAGCTCGGCTCGTGCGCTTCAATAGTGGTTAAATGTGCATCCTTGCACACGTCAAGCATACAAATACCACTCATTCCTGTTGCCGTACCTATTTCTAAAATCTTTTTAGGTTTTTTAAGTTTTAAGGTTAAAAGTAGCAAATTTAAGCCTTCATCTAATATCGTAGGGATGCCTTGCTCACGATAATCCTTTCGCATTCTTGCGATATCTTCATTGATAACTAAATGCACTTTTGATTGTGTAAATTCACTCATTTTTTTATCTCTTTATTAAATCTCGGTTATAACCGGCATAATAATAGGTGTATTTTTAGTAGTTTTATAAATATAGTTTTTAAGATTTTTTCTAAGTTTGCGTTTTAATTCGGCGTTATCGCCAAGTTCTTTTATATCAAAATCGTGAATCGTTCTATAAACGATATTTTTACATTCAAGGATTTGTTCTTCTAATAAAACAACACCGCGTTGAATAAAGAAGGGCTCTTGAATAAATTCACCGCTTTCAGCCGAAATACAACAAATTGCAACGATAATACCATCTTCTGAAAGGTGTATTCTATCACGCACCAAGGTTTCGGTATCGTCGATAGTAAACCCGTCAACAAGTTTACTACCTGCTTTAAACTGCTCGCCACGCTTCATTGATTTTGGTAAAAGTTCGATAGTATCGCCTATGTCGCAAATAAGCATATTGCTATCTTTTACACCCATATCTTTAGCTAACATACAATGCTTTTTTAAATGTCTATATTCGCCGTGAATAGGAATAAAAAATTTAGGCTTTAATAAAGAATGTAAAATCTTTAATTCTTCTTGACAAGCGTGCCCAGATACGTGAATACTATTTAAATCGTCGTAAACAACATCTGCGCCCTTGCGATAAAGATTGTTTATAACGTTGTATATACTTTTTTCGTTGCCAGGAATTGGGCTTGCAGATATTATAATCGTGTCGTTATTGCCAATTTTTACTTGGTTAAAATCATCCGAAGCCATTCTTGTAAGTGCGCTCATAGGCTCACCTTGTGAACCCGTTGAAATTATAACGATATCTTTATCTTGATAATTTTTAATCTTATCAATATCAACTATAAGCCCTTCAGGAACGCGCATTTCACCAAGTTTTGACGCAGTTTCAACAACGTTTATCATACTTCTACCTAAAAACGCAACCTTTCGTTTGTGTTTTTGGGCTAAATTTACTATTTGTTGAACGCGATAAACGTTACTAGCAAAAGTTGCAATTATAAGCCTTCTTTTAGAATTTGCACTAAAAAGTTTATCTAATGTTTCGCCAACTACTTGCTCACTCATTGAATAACCGCTTCTTTCAACGTTAGTTGATTCGCACATTAAAAGCAATACGCCCTTTTTGCCGATTTCAGAAAAACGAGTTATATCAACTATTTCGCCGTTTATAGGCGTTAAATCAATTTTAAAATCGCCCGAATGAACGATAACCCCAACGGGAGTTGTTATAGCCAACGCGCAGGCACCCGCAATCGAATGATTAACGTTAATAAATTCAATTGAAAACGCGCCTAAATTTACTTTTGAACCAGGTTTTACCGTATTATATTTTACACCTTTAACCCCTTGTTCAATAAGCTTATTTTCAGCTAAAGCAAGAGTTAATTTAGTTCCATAAACGGGAACTTTAATATCTTTTAAAAGATATGGCAATCCGCCTATATGGTCTTCATGGCCGTGCGTTAATAAAATGCCACGCACTCTATCACTGTTTTGAATAATATAGCTACAATCTGGAATAACAAGGTCAATGCCAGGCATATCGATTGATGGAAAGGTTAAGCCTACGTCAACAATTATAATGTCGTTTCCGTATTCGAAGGCAGTCATATTCTTACCAATTTCGCCTACCCCACCTAAAAAACGTATTTTTAAATTTTTTGTTTTTTTCTTCATTTTTCACCATAAAACGTAGCATTCGAAGAAAACAAATTTATAAAATCCAACCTAAAAAAAGAGCGTAGACCAATTCGGCGCTCTTTTCTTTTGTACTAATTTTGATATTCTTGAATGCTTAATAGTAATTTTTCTTTTACTTCAAGATTTTTAGCAAGTTTTGCTTTTTCGGCTTCAACTAATTGAGCTGGAGCTTTTGAAGCAAAGCCAGGATTATTTAATCGTCCTTGAGCAAAGGCAATATCTTTTTCAACCTTCGCAAGTTCACCCTTTAAACGTGCAAGTTCTTGTTCAACGTCAACTAAATCGCCAAGTGGAACGTAAATTTCAAAACCTGGTAGCATTACCGATAAAACTTTTTCGTTAATTTTTGATTTTTCTTCAACAAAAGTTATTTTTGTAACACCTGCAAGTTTTTCAACGTAATGCGAAGTGCGTGAAATTAGTTTTTGGTTAGAAGTTACCATATAAACGTCCATTTTCTTAGACATAGGAGCATTTACTTGCGCACGCAAATTTCTTAAGCCCTTAATAATCGACATTATGGTTTCAGCATCGTTTCTATCCTTACGATAAGCGAATTTCTTATTGTATTTAGGGAACTCGCTAGTCATAATACTGCCCGAAGTTGAAGGAATATTTTGATAAATTTCTTCAGTAATAAATGGAATAATTGGATGTAAAAGCTTTAATGATTGACTTAAAACATACACCAAAACACTTAATGTATCAGTTTTTAACTGTAAATCTTCACTATAAAGTGCAGGTTTTGAAAGTTCAATATACCAGTCACAGAAATCATACCATAAGAAATCGTGAGCAGTAGTTGCAGCTAAACCTATTTCAAATTTATCCATATTAAGCGTTACGGCTTTAATGGTATCGTTTAATTTTGAAATTATCCATTTGTCGGCAACGGCAAGCTTACATTCACTTATATCTTTAATTTTTACGTCTTCTGCATTCATTAAAACGAATCTGCTTGCGTTCCAAAGTTTGTTGATAAAGTTTCTTGTACCTTCAACCTTATCAGGCGAATAGCGGGTGTCGTTACCTGCAGAAACACCGTTTATAAGCGAGAATCTTAAGGTATCCGCTCCGTAAGTATCAATAACTTCAAGTGGGTCAATACCGTTACCGAGCGACTTACTCATCTTTCTACCTTCCGCGTCACGAACGATACCGTGAATCATAACGTCTTTAAACGGAATTTTATCCATGTGTTCAAGACCGCTAAATACCATTCTTGCAACCCAGAAGAAAATAATATCGTAACCGGTTATTAGAGTATCGGTTGGATAGAAATATTCTAATTCTTTAGTTTTTTCAGGGTAACCTAAAGTAGAGAATGGCCATAAAGCCGATGAGAACCAAGTATCTAAAACGTCTTCATCTTGCTTGAAGTGAACGCAATTACATTTTGGACATTTTTCAGGCGTAGTTCTTGAAACAACTAATTCACCACACTCTTCGCAGTAATACGCTGGAATTCTATGCCCCCACCATAATTGACGTGAAATACACCAGTCTTTAATGTTTTCCATCCAGTTATAGTAAATTTTTGTAAAGCGTTTAGGAGTAAATTTTATAGATTTATCTTTAACAACCTTAATAGCTGGTTTCGCTAAAGATTCCATCTTTACAAACCATTGTTTTGAAATAATAGGTTCAACCGTAGAATGACAACGATAACAATGCCCTACGTTATGAGCGTGCGGTTCAATCTTTACTAAAGCACCGCAAGCTTGTAAATCGTTAACGATTGCCTTACGCGCATCGTATCTATCAAGACCGTTATACTTTCCAGCAAGTTCATTCATTGTACCATCGTCGTACATAACGCGAACTGCAGGTAGGTTATGGCGTAAACCAACTTCAAAGTCGTTAGGATCGTGGGCAGGCGTAATTTTTACTGCGCCAGTTCCAAAACTCATATCAACGTAAAAATCAGCTACGATAGGAATTTCCTTGTTTAAAAGTGGTAAAATAACTGTTTTACCGATTAAATTGGTATAACGCTTGTCCTTAGGGTTAACTGCAACAGCAGTATCACCAAGCATAGTTTCAGGTCTTGTTGTAGCAACAACGATGTATTCATCGCTATCTTTAACTTTATATCTTAAATGCCAAAAGAATGACTCTTCATCTGAATATTCAACTTCCGCATCAGAAAGCGCAGTTTTACAGCAAGGACACCAGTTTATGATTCTTGAACCACGATAAATTAAGCCCTTTTCGTAAAGTTTAACAAAAACTTCAATTACGGCTTTTGAACAGCGATCGTCCATTGTGAAAGAAAGTTTCGACCAATCGCAAGAAGAACCCAAACGCTTAATTTGTTCGCAAATACGATTGCCGTATGCATTTTTCCAATCCCAAGCACGTCTTAAAAACTCTTCTCTGCCTAAATCTTGTTTAGTTTTGCCTTCTTCAGCTAATATTTTTTCAACGATTTTAACTTCAGTTGCAATCGATGCGTGGTCAGTTCCTGGAAGCCATAGCGTTTCGTAACCTTGCATTCTTTTAAAACGAATGATTGCATCTTGTAAGGTTTGGTTTAAAGCGTGACCAATGTGTAATTGCCCCGTAATATTTGGTGGAGGCATAACGATAGTATATGGTAACTTCTTATCGTTTGGATGAGCTTCAAAATACTTTTTTTCTTCCCATTCCTTATAAATTCTTTGTTCAAAATCTTTTGGATTGTAATTCTTGTTCATTTCCATAAAACAGTTTTCCTTAGCTTTATTTACAGCTTCCTTTAAAAGGCAAGGCGTGCTGTAATTTAATACATAATGTATTAATTATAATTAAAAAAACAGTTGTTGTCAAATATTTACTCGCCATCATAAAATATATTGTTGAAAAAATTAACTTATAAAGGAGCAAAATGAAAAAATTTATTTGTATTATACTAACAATTCTGTGTACCCTTTGCATATTTCCATCATGCACACAACAAAACGATAAGAACGTTTTGATTAGAGTAAACGAAGTTACCCACTCAATTTTTTACGCACCATTTTACGTTGCAATTGAAAAAGGTTACTTTGAAGAACAAAATATAACTATTGAATTAACTAACGGCGGTGGCGCGGATAAATCTATGACAGCTCTACTATCAAATAGTGCCGACATAGGTTTGATGGGACCAGAAGCCGCAATGTACGTATATTTAAACGGTAAGCAAAATTATCCTAAAGTTTTCGGTCAACTAACCAAACGCGACGGTTCGTTTTTAATTTCAAGAACTAAAGAAGAAAATTTTGATTATCAAAACTTAGTTAATAGCGAAATTATTGCTGGCAGAAAAGGCGGCGTTCCCGCAATGACTCTTGAATATTTGCTAAAAAATCACGGGCTAATTGACGGACAGAACATTACACTTAATTATGACGTTCAGTTCAATTTAACCGCAAGCGCATTTGAAGGCGGTACTGGAGATTACTGTACGTTGTTTGAACCCACAGCTTCTGAATTTGAAAAAATGAATAAGGGATACGTTGTTGCTTCAATCGGTAAAGATAGCGGTGAAATTCCTTACACTGCGTTTATGGCAATGAACGATTACATTCAAAACAACGGCGAAACAATAAAAAAGTTTTTAACCGCAGTTTATAAAGGAATAGAATTTTGTAAAAACGCAACCGAGCAAGAACTTGCTTTATCGCTTAAAAAACAATTTCCATCGGTTAGCGACGAAAGCATAATTGCATCTATTAAACGATACAACGAAATCGATGCCTGGGTTAGCAACATGGCTATGAAAGAAGAAGCGTTTTTAAGGCTTCAAACAGTTATGCAAAGCGCGGGTGAACTTGAAGGCGAAGTTGAATTTAATAAATTAATTTTTAACGAATACGCAAATGAAATATATTTAAAAATCTCAGATAATTAGCGATATTTTAAAGATTTTTATGTTAAACATAATAATCAATTATATTTGCAAAACGCGTTTTGCAAACGGAGAAAACTTTAATGGAAACACTTCTTGAAATAATCGGTTTATCAATTTCATATCAAACGAAAAAGCAAGAAATAAAGGCAATTGATAATATTTCTTTTACAGTTAAAAAAGGTGAATTTGTTGCAATAATTGGTAGATCGGGGTGCGGAAAAACAAGCATACTTTCAGCAATATCTAACCTAATTCCATATATAGGTAAAATAAAATTTTATAACGATAAGGGGCTTAGTACCAACCGCCCACAAATAGGATATATGCTTCAGCGTGACGAACTTTTTCCCTGGCTTACCATTCGACAAAACGCCTGTTTACCACTTAAAATAAAAAATAATTACACTAAAGAAAAGATTGAATACGTAGATAACTTATTAGAAAAATACGGGCTTTCAGCCTTTAAAAATTCATACCCTAACCAACTTTCAGGTGGTATGCGCCAACGTGCAGCGCTCATACGCACGTTGGCAATTTCGCCAAGTTTGTTACTGTTAGACGAACCATTTTCAGCACTTGACTCGCAAACACGAATAAGCGTTTGTGATGACGTTTATAACATTATTAAAAAAGAAAACAAAACTGCAATACTCGTTACTCACGATATTAGTGAAGCAATTTCGGTTGCCGATAAAATAATCGTTTTAACCGAAAGACCTGCCAATATCTTAAGTATGCACGAAATTAACCTAAATAAAGAACTATCCCCTTTAAAACGGCGTGAAGAAAAGGGGTTTGCTTCATTATTTGAAACTCTTTGGGGAGAACTACACAAATGAAAAGAAAATATAAAATACTTTCGTTTGAACGAAGAAAATACTTAAAAAATCAAAAAATCAAAACTACTCTAATCTGGTCGGTAAGAATTTTTCTTTTAGTTTTCTTTATATTTGCTTGGGAATTTCTTGCCAAAATTAACGTTATTGATAGTTTTTTATTCTCGTCACCTTCTCGCGTTATAAAAACGGTAATCGACCTTCAATCCCAGAACGAGCTTTTAAAACATATTTTCACTACCCTATGGGAAACAGTAGTTGGATTTTTAATTGCAACCATTTTAGGTACGCTAATCGCACTACTTTTATGGCTATTTGAACACGCTCGAATGGTTTTAGAGCCGTACATCGTAATTTTAAACGCGCTTCCCAAAATTGCGCTTGGTCCGATTATAATCATAGCATTTGGAGCAGGCCAAAAATCAATAATATTTATGACCGTTTTAGTTACGATTATTGTAACAATAATTAGTATGCTTACGGGCTTTTTACAAACTGATAAAGGTAAACTATTTTTACTTCACTCGATGGGCGCTAGCAAGATGCAAATACTTACTAAGCTTATAATTCCTAATTCGCTACCCACCTTAATTTCGACCTTAAAAGTTAACGTTGGGCTTAGCTGGATAGGCTCGATTATGGGCGAATATATCGTATCACGGCAAGGACTTGGCTACCTTATCGTTTACGGTGGGCAGGTTTTAAAACTCGACCTTGTAATGATGAGTACCTTGATTTTGTGTGTCTTGGCTGGGCTAATGTATGCTTTCGTTGCTCTTTTAGAGAAATTATTAACGAAATGGCAATAATAAATGCATAGTAAAATGCCGAAATTTTAGCTATTATAGGATATATTTTGTCAACAATAACAAAAAATCCCATGCGCGAAATAATAAAGGCAATTACACTTACTGCAATAATTATTAAATAATTACTTTTTTCGTTAATTTTTATCAAATAAGAATACTGTAATGATACCAACGTGGTAAAAATACTTGCAATAATAACAACGGATAATAAAAATATTAAATATTTATTACCATTTATAAGTAAAATAAGCGGAATATCGCAACTTATACATTCTTTAGACAAAACGCTAATTAAGGCAAATATGGCTAACGAAAGTATAATCGCAGATATAATGGCAACCAAAAAAGGGGAAAATTTTTCTTTCTCCTTTTTTACTTTTTGCAAAAATGGTTGACACAAAAAAACGTTCATAGTTACGTAGCCAATTTTATTTACGACTGAATAATCACCATAAGCCAAGTTTAATTGCTTATTTTCAACACTAAATATTGATAAAAAGAATATAAATAGCATAAACGGAACTAAAACCACGCTTACAACTTCTACCTTTTCTATTCCACCAAAAGTAACTGCAGTAGAAAGCAATAAAAGTAATATTGAAAACACAGGCAACTTTTCATCAATATTAAATAAGCTTTTAGCTAAACTATCGGTAGCGCCAAGCATCGAAGCCATAATCAATACGTTAAAAAAATAAATTAGAACGCTTCCCTTACTAATTATATCCAACAAAACTTTTGATTTTACGCTAAAAAAGAAAAAAATTAAAGCAAAAAATAAAACAAAAACTACAATAAAGCTAAAAATAGGGTTGCTACCATAAAAAAAACGCATAATTTCCCTTCCTGTAATAAAACCTGCGCCTATAATTGCGCCAACGATTAAAAGAGAAATTTTTAAGCTATTTATAATTTTAGTCACAAATTAAATTCCTACTTTATTATATTTTAATAATATTATTAAAATTATAAATTACAAAAAATTTCATTTTAAAATTAAAATTATATAAAAAAACACCCACGTAAAGTGAGTGTTTTAGTAGTTCATAGATTATTCATTAATTTTATTTGCTTCACTATACAACGCGTCGTTTAATTGCTTCATTTCTTTTTCGTCGATTTTGGCAACCATACGATCGTACGTTATAAGACCGTTTATTTCTTCTTCAACGTCAGAAACTTGGGTATAAATGCAAGCAGATAACCCCTTTTTAATAAGTGGAGCAACTTTGTTTAAATATAACTTTTTCAAGGCATTTGCAAACTTGGGTTGAGTTTTGTAGGCGCGATAGCTAAAACTTTTATCGTCACTAAAAATATGACCTGCAACCTTTAAAGCATATCCACCAAATTCGCTTAAAGTAACCGGACGCGAATCTTTGGGCACACGAAGTGGAAAATAATAATTGTGAATACTTCTTATATCGCATTGCTTTTTATAATCGTGCCAACCGCTTACGCTTTCAACGATTCTTGTTGGATCGGTAATTTTTACCGCGCGTTCAATTTTTTTACTATCAAACTGACCCCATCCTTCATTAAACACCGTCCACATATAAATGCACGGACAGTTTTTTAATTGATTAACCGTTTCTTGCCACTCATATATAAATCTTTTACGCCCCTTTTCATCTTCGCGTGAAAAATATTTATAATCGTCGTCGCGATGGAGTATGCCTAAAAATGGAAATAACGCCACGTTAGCAAATTTATATTCGCCACCACCGTTTACAAAATCTTGCCAAACGATGATACCCATTTTATCGCAATGGTAGTACCAACGTAAAGGCTCTATTTTAATATGTTTACGCAACGTGTTAAAGCCCATACGCTTTACCCATGCAATCTCATCGATAATAGCTTTATCAGATGGGTAAGTTAATAATCCATCTGGCCAGTAGCCTTGATCTAAAAGCCCACTAAAAAAATATGGTTTTCCGTTTAGTCCTAATCGTTTTTTACCGTATTTATCGGTAACTATTGAAAAAGAACGCATTGCAAAATAAGATTTAACTTTATCTTCGCCACAAACAAATTTAACGTTATAAAGCTTAGGATTTTCAGGTGACCAAGCAATAAAATCATATTCTAAACGCAAATTTCCTTCGCTTTCGCCTTGTAAAATAACCTTATCGCCATCGTAAACCGTATATTTCTTTAACCCAGAGTAATCAATGTTTATGTTCATTACGTTATTTTCAAAATCGGGAATATAATCGATTGAATGAATATAATTATGTGGTAAATGTTCCATCCAAACGGTTTGCCATATACCGCTTTGAGCGGTATACCAGTATCCACCTGGGTTAAGATTTTGCTTGCCCCTGCCACCGCCTGACAAGTGCGTTGAATCCGAAGCTATAACGGTTATAGTATTAACACCTTCGACTAAGTGCATTGCAACGTTAAAGCAAAATGCAGTAAATCCACCTTCGTGCGAGCCAACGCGTTTACCGTTTACAAAAACCTCACACGAATAGTCCACTGCACCGAAATGTAGTAAAGTAACCCCACCTATCCAGCTTTTATCAATTTCAAACTCGCGTTGATAATATAAACGGTCGTTAACCAAAACTTTAATATTTTCGCCAAGCCCTGAATTTGCACTTTCTGGAGAAAATGGAACTATTATTTGCTTATCATAAGCACCTAATTCTTCGCCTACTTTACGAATAGCAAAAGACCATTTACCGTTTAAACACAAGTAACTATCACGAACGAACTGCGGACGAGGATATTCGGCTAAAGGACAATTTTTATCAATTTCATAATTAGTTTTTAAATTATTCGGCATTTTTTTCTCTTCCTAACTTATTTATAATGAATATTACTGCAATAGATAAAAGAGCAACTATTCCCGCAACTAAAAAGATTTCAGGCGCAGGAATATATTCGGTTGTAGCTGCGTCTAAGCCTGGATTTGGTAGTGGAATATTCATCTTTTTGTTTATCGCATTACCAATCATAGGACCTAAAAGCATTGGCAATAAAACCGAGAATATCATTCTAATACCTTGTAATTTACCAACGTTATCTTCAGGTGTTTCATCTCTAACAAGCGCACCCGTTAAGGTTAAAATTAAAACGTTACCTACTATCATTACAAGCCCAAATAAGCCAAACACAAAATAAAGCGCAGGTTTTGCAAGATTTGAAGTTAAATACATTCCAAATAAGCCAACTGCAAAAATTACTACGAATAAATATAGCGCGCGTTCTTTAGGCCATTTGTCGCATAAATGACCAAGTATCAGCGCTACGATCGAACCGCCTACGATTGCCGCACCAAAAACTAAACTGTACTGAATACTTGTAAAGCCTAAATAGTACGTCATAAATATAATTATAAACGGCATAAATATTTGGCATGCAATTCCATAAATACCAACTACTACTAAATTTAAATATAGCTTTTTATGATTTTTGATTACACTTGGTTTAAATCCATAAATAATATCGCTAAACTTAGTTGGCTGAATAGTTTTAAGCTCTGGGCTATCTTTTAAGATAAATAGTCCCAAAACACCTGATAAAGTAATTATCGCGCCCAAAGCAATAAATACCGCTGGATAGCCGAACAAATCGGTTAAAATGCCAAATCCACCCGCAACGAGTAGCATTGCAAATAATGGGAATACCGATAAAACACTTTCAACCTTACCGCGGAATGAACTTTGAGTATTTTCGGTAACCCATGCGTTAAAACATGCGTCGTTTGCGGTTGAACCAAAGGTTGTCATAACGCAGTCCATAACTATAATTATAGTTAACGTTAAAGAAGTTGCTTTTGCAACGTCTTCAATCTTAAATATAGTTTGCACGTTAGAAACCGAAATAAAAGCAAAAATTAAAACTGTAATACCCCAAATTATATAACCGATAGAAATAAACAGTCTTCTATTTCTAAGTTTATCCGATATAACACCCGCAATTAATGTAACGACGGTTGCCGTAATACCGCTGAGTTGTACCATAAGCGTAACGCTTTCAAGCGATTCTTCAACGGTGTTATACAAGAACAAATTAAACTGCATATTTTCAACAGACCATGCAATTTGCCCAAGTAAACCAAAAATAAATACAATTAACCAGTTTTTTCTTCCAAATTTTTGTTCCATAGTTTTCTCCTATTATCGCCATTATACCACATATTTATAATTATGTAAAACAAAAAAGACAAAAATTACAAAAAGCAATTCACACTCGATGCGAACTGCTTTCTGTAAAAAAATATATGATAAGGGGGAAAATGATGAGCTTTTTAATCGTTGCAAACTTGCAACTTCACTTTATACCAATATTATACATATTAACCCTTGATATGTAAAGCGTTTGATACCCACTTTTTTAAAATTTTTTTTATTATTTTTTATTCAAAGTTATTTAAGAAACCTAACTTGGCAATTATCAAATTTTTGCTCAACAACTTGTTCTTTACTTACTACAAATGATAAAAATTTACAATCAAAATTAAACAAAGCAAGAAGAGAAGTTGGAATGGATAATAACGTTACGCTATCACCTTCAACTTGCTCAAAAATTACGTTTCCTATATCACTTTTTTCAAGAGCATAAACAGTTTCATCTTCATCAAAATACCCTTCGTTAAAATCGGTATAAGCGTCTGGCTCACCATCAAAATATCTAACCTTAGCCCTAACCTTATCAGCATTTGGCGATAAAATTTCTAAAAAGAAATATAAATAGCCCGTTTTAGGTAAAATTTCACAGTTTAAATCTTGCAAATTGATTTGAGCTATAAAATATTCGTCGGGCGAAAAAAGGTCATTTTCAAGCCAGCTTTCGGGCAAAAACACATCCCCAAATAGTTTGCTGTTTTCTACTTCACACACCTTATTAATTGCTTGAAGTCTCATTTTTTACTCCTTTTATGCGTTTATAATATTTATCGTTTGAAAAATCTCTTTCTTTAGTATATTCGCCACCCAAAAATTCAATTGCAAACTTAAGTTCCTTAAAATCAACGTAGTTAATTTTTTCGTTATCAATAAGTTCAAGCAAAGTAGGTAACGCCTTTTCATCGCCGTATTGCATTAGGTAGTTTACGTAAACGGGGATGTCACTTAAATGAGATTTTAATTCGTTTAACAAAATTTCTAACACGCGATCATCTTTTTTACAAACAGAAAGAATTTCAAGCAAATAGAATGAATTTACCCCCGCTCTTTCGTAATTTTCAAGCACTTGTTCTTTAACAAGCTCAGCGTGGTTAACCAAGCTTTCGGCAAGTAATTCTTTCATATCGTTACAAGTTTGATCGCTTAAAATAAGGTTTAGATAACGGTCTAAAGCCAAAGTTGATTTTTTATCGTTTAAAACGTTTACGCTATAAGCAACTAAGGTTTGATCGTGTTCGTTATCGATATAATTAACCAAATACTTTTCACAATCACTTTTAATTAGTGCTTCGCATAAAAAATCGGAAACTGGAACTTCTTTCTCAACGTGCGCAGCAAGAAGTTTAGCAAGTTCTTCGCCTGTTAAATCAGAATAATATTCTTCAGGTGTAGCGCCGTCAAGTTCTTCAAGCGCAGTTGAACCAAATTCTAAATACATAACCGGGATTTTTTCTTCCCATTGTTTTTCAGTAAATTTACCTTTATTTTCATTTATATATTTTACTAAAAAATCATCAAATACGTTATCGATATCAATAACCTTTTTATTCATAATAAGTTCACCTCTATTTGTTTTCTATAAGAGCAATAATTTTTTCAATTTCTTCATAAGATACGCCGTTATATACGGCTATATTTTCAGCGCCAAGTTCTTTATCTACCTTAGAATAGGACATAATAATCGCACTAAGCGCCATAACGTCACTAATTTTATCCAAATTGCCATTTGCAATCAAAGTAAAATAAATTTCTTCGGCAGACTTTCTTAATCTATGTAATATTTTTTCATTAAACGCGGCAACCCTACCAAAAGCAAAGGCGTATGCGTTTAAAAACACTTCGCTATTACCATGCGTAAAATAAATCTTTTCAAAAGGAACTTCAACGTATAAGTTATTAAAAACTACCCCCGTTTTATCTTCGTTTCCCATTAAAACTAACGCGGTTAAAATTAGTGTTTTCAAAGAATCTTCATATTTCGGATTGATTAAAATTTCTTTTAAAAACTTTCTTGCCTTTTCAGTACCAATCGTACATAAAAAATCACTTGCAATTGCTTGCAATTCCTCGTTATCCGTTGCAAAGCACCATTCGGCAAACTCAAAAATTTGTTCTTGATGGGTTACAATGTATTGCTTCGATTTAGATAAATACACTTCAAGTTCGTTTTCAAGTTTAGATATTTTTATTTGGTCAAGCGACTTTTCGTATCTTAAAAAGTTTGGATATCCGCTCTCGCCTTCTAATTTTGCCCTACTCGCTTCAACACAATATTTAACCCAGCAATCTTTGGTAATTTTATAATAACTTGCAAAAAAGTAGTCGGCTTCTTCATATTTGCCATAGTTATATGCACTTACTGCACGGTAAAAATATGTATTTGCTCCACTAAAAATTTGGCTTAGCAATTGTGAAAACTTGTAACATTTTTCGCCCTTTTTATCGTTTAAAATATGAAAAAACTTAACTAATTGTATAAAGTCCGCACTATCGCTCTTTTTAAGTTTAGAAAGCGTTTTATTAACGTTTTCATCATCACCCGCGCAAAAATATGCGCCTAATAAATTATTTAGTGCAAATTCAGCGTTTTTACCGTTTATAGATATCTTTTTATAGCAATCGATTGCTTGAAGATAATCGCCGTCAATCATATAAAAAGCACCTAATAATAACTGCGCGTCGTCATATTTAGAAGAAGTACTTTCAATCTCTTTAACATAAGCATACGCCTTGTCGGGATGCTCGTCAAAAAGTTCTTGAGCGTAAGCTAATCTTTTTTCGTCAAATTCGCCTTGGTTATCAACTAATCTAATAGTATTGGGCTCGTTTGATAAAAGTTCGTTGTAGCAATCGAGCATAACTTCATCAAAAGCATATTCTTTATCGGGAAGTTTTGAAATTTGAAGGTTAAAATAATGAGTTGCTAATTCATCTTGGCGTAAAAAGTAATAATTTGCACCTAAAGCGTTATAGCACTCGTATTTATAACGTTTTGGCGACGCGCTTAAAAGCTTATACCAGTATAATATGCTTTTATCATACATTTGCAAGTCGGTGTAAAGATTAGCAATTTTTTTATATATTATAATAGGAAATTTCTCTTTTTTCTCACATTCTAAATAAAAAGATAATGCCCCTTCCAAATCGCCTTTCGCCAACTTTTGTTCGGCAATAGCAATATAAGTTTTTGCATCACTTTTATTATAAGTATAAATATTGCTTTTGCCAACCTGCACGGTAAATTACTCCTTTTTACTTATTGCGTTAATAATCAAGTTATTAACCGCTTCTTCATCATAAGTGTATTTTTTATTACAAAAATGGCAATGAACTTCAATCTTGCCTTCTTTTTGTAAGGTTTGATACAACTCGCGTTTGCCAAGTGTTAACAGCATTGAATCTATATATTCCTTAGAACAAACACAACTATATTTATGTTTAAAAGTTTGGTAAGAATAGTCGCTAAACGCTCTTTTAACAAAATTTTCAGCGCCTTCATTTTGCATAACGGAAGAAATATCGCCAAGTGTTAAAAGTAAAGATTCGGCTTTATCAATAGCTTCATCGGTCGCACCCGGTAAAGTTTGAAAAATTACACCGCCAGCGCCAACGCAAGTTAAATCAGTTCCTATCTTTACACCCAAAGCCATACCCGTTGGTTGTTGTTCGGAAAAAGTATAATAACTTGCAAAATCTTCGGCAATCTCACCGCTAACAATTTGCGCGCTACCCGTATAAGGCTCTTTTAAACCCATACTCTTAAGAACGGTTATTCTACCCTTACCAACACACCCTGCAACGTCTAATTTACCTTTAGCGTTTAATGGCAATTCACAGTGCGGTTCATCTATATAACCGCGCATATTTAAAAAGCTATCGCCAGCTACGACGATATGTCCGCCAACGCCATCGCCACTTAAGGTAATTGAAAGCCTATCATCTTCACCTTTTAACGTTGAAGCCATAAAAGTGCCTGCAATTAAGGTTCTGCCAAGTGCAGCGGCCGCAAGCGGAGAAAGAGAGTGTATTTTTATTGCTTCGTTAACCATTTCGGTTGCTTCGATAACGGTAACCGATATTTGATTGTCAAAAGCAAGCCCTTTATATAAAATATCCATAATCAATTCCTTTTTGCCGTAATATTAAGTCGTTGAGAGTTCGCGGTAAGTTCACCCATATCTCCGTCGATATCAAGCACTGTAAAGCCCGATTTTTCAAGAGCTAAAATTAAATTTTCTTTTGTGTGAATGTACTCAGTTAATGAACTTTCGCGTTTTATATAATTTTCACCGCGTTTCAAAAAGATACTCATTTCCATTACAACTTTATCATCGTAAGGGGTGTTAAACCAAATATATGAGTAATCATCATCATCTTCACAAAAAGTGTTATTTGAAATAACCTGTTTAAGTTTATATTCACTTGAAACGTCAAAGTGCAAAATACCACCCTTTTTAAGCGCGTTAGCCATACACTTAAAAGCCTTTTGCAAGTTTTGTGGTGGTAAACAGTTTACAGCATCGTTTATGGCGGTAATAAAATCAACCTTTTGCATAACCTTAAAAGAAGTCATATCACCTAAAATATAAGGAATAAAGGCTTTTTCTTTTGCGGTGATATTTTGTGCTGAAGTTAACATTTCGGCTGAAATATCCATTCCTGTAACCGCAAATCCTGCTTTTTTAAAAGCGCGGGTAAAATAACCGCTACCGCACGCCATATCGATACCCTGTTTTGCGTTTGGAGATAACGTTTTTATTTTATTAACAACGTATTGCGCCCAACCTTCGTAATCACAGTTATTACGCATTGAATAATCATAAAATTCAGCAACTGAATCAAATAAAGGTGTATTTTTCATAAAAGTTACCTTATTACAATTTGATATACTTAGCAAAAGGCGGAAGTTTTTCCGCCTTAAAGTTTTAAACTATTATTTGTCTTCTGTTGAGTTAGTAGAAGCGTCTATCTCATCTTCATCAGCTTCACTTTCGTCAACCTTTAAATCAGGTAAAGTTTTTTCATTTATTTTACCCGACAACACGTCGTTAACGTAATCGTCGCTCGCCTTTCTCATTGCCGCCTTACTTTCTTCTAATCTGCGTAAATCCGCGCGAGAGAAGGTTTCTGGAATTTCAATAATTTCTACGTCGTAGTCGGTAATAGGCTTGATAGGACGTTTACCAAGTGTTGAACGCTCGAACGAGAAGTCGGCAGTTTCATCATCACTTGCGTTTTTGTTATAAATACCCCTATTTTTAATAGCACCTGGAACTTTATCATTGACAAACTTATCAAACGTCCATTGTGTATAGTTCGTCCAAATAAGTAATGCGCCAGATAAACCGAATAAAATAAACGCAATCAATCCAAGCGAGATAAAAATATTACCAAGAAGCATTAAAATAATGGTTATAAAGGCAAACGCTGCGAAAAATAGGTTTGTGGGCACTAATGCAATAGCCATTATAGCCGAATTTTTTAATAATCCTTTAAATTTAAGTTCGTAAGTCACACCGAAAGAAAGCATATAAAGATATACTATGGTGAAAAAGGCAAGCATCACGTATGATAATATGGTTGCAAGAGTAAGCCACCAAGTACCATTTCCCGTTGCCGTTATATAATTAGCATACGAAATTGAAAAAATAGACATTAAAAGCAATACTGAATAAAGTGTTGTTGATAAGAAAACCACTAAGAAATTTTTCTTAACACCAGTCCAAAAATCAGTTCCTACAAAAACACCTTCAGACCATACCATATTTCGCATAACGTACATACCGCCGGAAATACCAACCGAAGCAACTGCCCCTGCTATCGGTATATAAATCAACGTGCTTTGGTTTGCTGTTAAATGAATTTGCTCAACGATACCCGGATACATAGGCACAGCAGGATACCCTACGCCTATATTTTGTGAAAAAGGCATCATAAGAGCATAGTATTGAATATTCGTATATCTTAAAAATAAAATAATAAATAATGGTAACATAAATAAAAGCATTAACATATTTATGCCAACCATTTTGCCTAAATTATTACGGAATACGTCCCACCCTAATTCCCAACGGTTACCGGGCAAGGTTGAACGTGCATAACTGTCCGAACGTTCAGGTCCTTCAATCATTCTTGAAATAAAACCTTTCTTTTTTTGTGCCATTAAGTACCTCTATAAAAAAGCGATATAATATACTCATATTATACACTATAAGAACTTAAATTTTTTTGCCGTCTGCAAAATTTTTGCAAAAGCTGTGGGTTTTGCTTTAAAAACTCACGTTTTTAAACTTCTAGTGTGTAATACTGCGAAGTTAAAAGCCCTTGCAAGCAAGTTTTCAACTTCTTGTAATATAATAACCTATTTTAATTTTTTTTTCAATCAAATTTAACAACTTTTACAACAATTAAACTATTTTTGTTCTTTTCTACATAATTTTACAATCTTTTTTAAAAGTTTTGTTAGAATATTATACTTTAGGCTCATATAGTAAACTATGAACGTTAATTTTTTAAGTGGAATAACCACAGCATTAATAACACCTTTTAATAAAGGTAAAGTAGATTATCCTAAACTTGAAGAAATTTTAAGCGCTCAAGTTAGCGCAAAAGTTTCATCAATCCTGCTATTCGGAACTACCGCAGAGCCTTATAGCTTATCACTTAGCGAAAAAAAGAGCATTTTTCTTCTTACAAAGCGCATTGCGCCTAATATTCCCATAATAGCGGGTATTAGCCACCCTTCAACCGATGAATGCATAAAAGAAGCAAAAAGGCTAATTAACTGGGGTGCTAACGCTCTTATGATAACTACGCCCTACTTTTATAAAACTTTAGAGCGTGGCACTGTAGCGCATTTTGAAAAAATTGCTTCTTGCACCTCTTTGCCAATAATAGTTTATAACGTACCTAATAGAACCGGATATGATATTTCTATTGAAAGCGAAGTATTAAAAATGATTGATAATATTGAAAATATTGTAGCGATAAAGCAAGCTTCAAACGTACTTTCTATATGTAAAGATTTTTTAACAAAAACAAACAAATTAAGCCTTTGCGGCAATGATTCTTATCTTTTTGAATTATTAAAATGTGGCTATCACGGAGTAATAAGCGTACTTTCAAATGCTTTTCCCCAAAAAATAGTACAAATTTATAATTCAATGCAAAAAAAGGATTTTTCAGTAGCATCATCAACTTTTAACGAAGTTTATCCCTTAATAACTGCCCTTGAAAAATATCCAAATCCTATAGGCATTAAATATTTATGTTCAAAAGTTTTTAACTTAAAAAACGAGTTAAGGCTACCCTTGGTTAAATTAAATACGAACGAAAGTAAAAAAATTGATTTTTGCTTAAATAATTTATTAGGAGAATAATTATGAAATCACTATTAATAAGTGGAATAAGTGGGCAAGTGGGCACATATCTATCTAAGTTTGCAAAAAACTACGGGTTTAATTTAATTTGCGGTGTTGACAGAAAAAGATTTTGTGAAGCAGACTGTCCTATTTATACTTCTTTTAACGAAGTTAAAGAGAACGTTGATTTAATTATTGATTTTTCATCACCTGCACTTTGTAGTGAAGCTATTGATTTTTGTTTTAAAAACGATTGTAAATTAGTTGTAGGGACTACAGGGCTTTTTACTGCTCAACTTGAAAATTTAAAATTATTATCACAAACAAACGCAGTATGTAAGGAAAATAATTTTTCAAAAAGTATAGTTCCGTTTTTACAAGCTTGCAATATCATAAAATCTTCCCTACCCGAGTTTGATTTAAGCTTAATTGAAGAGCATCATAAACGCAAAAAAGACGCGCCAAGCGGAACGGCAAAGTTTTTAGCCGAGCACTTACAAATCACCGACGTACATTCATTGCGCGGTGGAAATGTTGCAGGCGTACATAAGGTTGTTTTTTTAGGAGAAGGTGAAGAAATAGAAATAACTCACAGAGCTTATGAAAAAGGTATTTTTGCAAAAGGCGCGCTTTATTGCGCTCAAAAACTTTTAAAAAAAGAAAAAGGCCTTTTCTCATTAGAGCAACTGCTCAATGAAGAAAAAGCCGAGTAATAAACAAACGATTATTTTATCTTAAGGGTTTTGCGCCTTTTGAAACGATAGACGTTGACATATTATTAGTATTAAATCTTCTTCGCGCAACTTCGTTAACTTCGTCAAGTGTTAAAGTAGTAAGCTTTGCAATTTCCTTTTCAACGTCGAATATTTCATTAGATAAAAGCAATCTTTTACCGTATGACATCATAAGGCTTGACGTGCTTTCACTTGAAAGTGCCGTTGAGCCTTTTATTTGTTCTTTAGCCCTATTTAACTCTTTTAAAGTTATGCCCTTATTGGAAAGATTATTGATTTCATTTAAAATGCAATCGTAAGCGCCCTTTACAGTTTTAGGATTTACACCAGCATAAACGTATAAAACGCCGGTTTCTTTAAAGCTTGATATAAAAGAATATACTGAATAAGCGAGCCCTAATTTTTCACGAACAGACTGAAATAGTCTGCTACTCATTCCGCCACCCAAAACCGAGCTTAAACAAAGTGAAGCAGATTTATCGGGCGAAGTTATCTCGATAGAAGGAATAGCAATACCGATATGAGCTTGCTCGATGGATTTATCAATCGCTACGTTATTATTTAAACAAAGGGTTTCAATTTTGTTTAAAATAAAGCTTCCGTCGTTTTTATAACTGCTAAAATATTTTTCAACTAACTTACAAACTTTATCAAAGCTAATATTTCCAGCAAACGAAATAACGGTATTTGCAGGTTGATAATATTTTTTCTTGTATGCTAAAATATCATTTTTATTAAAACGCTTAGCATTTTCAATAGGTCCTAATATGGTAGCGCCGTATCCACGCTCGCCAAAATAAGCGGTTGCAAGCTTATCAATACAAAGATCGTCGGGAGTGTCTTCTGTCATATTGATTTCTTCAATGATAACCCCCCTTTCTTTGTCAAGTTCTTCTTCGGGATAGGTTGAATTTATAAATATATCACTAAGAATTTCAAAGCTTTTTTCCACGTGCTCGTCAATACATTTTACGTAATAGCAAGTAACGTCTTTTGAAGTAAAAGCGTTGATTTGAGCACCGATACAATCGATTTCGTCGGATATATCAAACGCCGTACGCTTATTCGTACCCTTAAAATTAACGTGCTCAATAAAGTGTGAAATACCGTTTTCTTCTATAGTTTCATTAGCGCTTCCAACACCAACCATTATACCCATGGTAACCGATTTAACGTATTCAATCTCGTTAACTATTACTCTTAATCCATTTTCATAAGTTTTAACTTTGACCATTATTCTCCATACATTGCGAAACGGTAGTTACTACTAATCCCTTTTGCAAATAAAAATTTAAAATATCAGGTAATGCTTTTAATGTGTGCAATTTTGGATGCATCAATACAAAATCACCGCCAGTAATTTTTTGAGTAGCTCTATTATACACGATTTTTTCGCTTTTGTCACGCCAATCGATAGTATCTAACGACCATAAAATAACTTTATATCCATTTTTTTTACAAACTTCAACCGTTGTCTTATTATAATCACCCGAAGGTGGAGCAAATAAATTCATTTCTATCCCGGTATGCGCCTTTACAATATTATGACAATTTTCAATTTCTAAAAGATTTTGCGAAAATGAAAGTTTACTGTGCTCTTTATGAAAATACCCGTGATTACCAAGCTCGTGACCGCCTTCTACAAGATATTTTATAAGTTCGATATTATCATCTATAAAGCAACCACCCAAAAAGAAAGTAGCGTGAAAACCGTACTCTTTTAATGTGTCGGAAATTTGCTTTACGATTTCTACGTTTTCATAACAGTTGAACATAAGCGCAACTTTATTTGTATTACGATTTCCGTTTCTGATAGGTTGAACAACCGCACTGGATACCGCCACCGTGCTATTTAATGAAAAATAATAAAACGTTGTTACGCAAATAGTCAACAAGCTCATTACTATTAAAGATAATTTGCGTATTTTATTAGCTTGAAATACTTTCACTAATACTTTTCCTTAAAAATATTATATGCTTAATAACAGTTTACATATAACTAAAAAATCGCCTGAAAATTCAAGCGATTTTAATTTATTTAAAGTTACCAAATACTTCATTTACTCTAACAAAATTTGCAAACGTTTTTGGGTAACGTTTTAATATTCGCATCATTTTTGAAAGTTCACGTTTGCGAATAATACATACAATCATAAATCTTTCCTTGTGTGTGTACATTCCGTGCACCGCCATTTCGGTTACGCCATGCTTAAGTTCTGCCATTAATTCTTGGGCAAGTTCTTCAGGTTCATCCGTTATTATTTCAAACTTATACCCTTCTTTTACACCTTGCAAACAGTAATCTACTACAATATTTGCAATAAATAGGTTAATTAACGTACACATGCCCTTTAAAACTGCGTTTTCTCCATAGAATATAACTATAAGAAACACAACTAAACTATCCATAACAAAGGTGAGCCAAGCTATATTTGTTGCGGGATTTTTGCGTTTAATAAGGGCTGAAATAGCATATGTACCGCCCGAAGCTCCATGCCTACGTAGTTGAATCGAAAAGCCAATACCTGTAACAACCCCAGTAGCTATTGACGCAAAGATTAAAGTGCCGTCATCCGCCACAAAAGCAGGAGCTTTAAAAAACTCTAAAAGTATTAAAGTAAGCGACTGAACACTTAAATATATCGACATATATATTCCAAGTTTCTTTTCAACGAAAATTGAACAAAGAACAAATAATGGAATATTAAAGGCAAGCATATAGTACGCCATATTTACGTTTGGGGTAAAATGCGCTATAAATGATGCGATACCGGTAATTCCACCGGGCGCAAAGTCGTTAGAGTTTGCAAAAAAATACAAACCGCAAGCCACTACAATACCAGCCACTACACTATAAATTATATCAAATAGCGTTTCAATTAAAGCACTTTTTTTCATAAGTTTAAAATTAAATCCCTTTAAAAAATCAAACTATTTAGCAACGTCGTCTTTATTCCAACGGAAATTTCCGTTAACACTACTTATATTTGTACAATATACGAATAAGTTATCGTATTTTTTTAAAAGTTTCATAAAATCAGGCACTTGACGTAAATTTACTACGCATAAAATAATTGACTTGTCCGCGCCAGTAAACATACCTTGTCCGTGAATAACCGTCGCCCCGTGTTTAAGATTTGATAAAATATCGTTTTTTAATAAATCGGGATCACTAGTAACGATTTTAAACTCAACGGCGTTACGTCTGCTACGCATTACCGATGATACGGTTTTTTCAAATACGAACATTTGAATAATTGAAAGTAAAATACACTCAATATTGTTATCGTAAACAAAAAACGAAACGCCAATAATTACGTAAGAAATCATTGCTATATATGTTTCGATATTTGCATAAGGTTTTTTCTTTTGAATAATTGCAGCGACAATATCAACGCCACCGGAAGAACCGCCAACCTTTAAAACTAAACCCGTTCTAATACCAATTAAAACGCCAGAAAAAACCGCAGGCAATATTTCATGATCGAAAGTTGTTGTTGGAGTAGGATCGATTGCCTTTAAAATAATAAGCATTATAGACATTGTAACAATGCTTATCATAGTATAGATGGCAAATTTTTTATCCAAAAATATAAACGAAAGTATAATTAAAGGCAAATTCAATGCCAAAGTATAAACACCTGCACCAACGTTTGTTCCTGCTTGTAACATTGTAGCAATACCATCAACACCTGTAGGCGCAAAGTTTGCAGTATATACGAAATAATGCAAACCGATTGCAGAAATCAAACTTCCTGCTAATATAAACAAAATATCTTTTGCGTATTTTATAAACATATTACCTTTCTCTCTTCTTATAATGCAAATAACGACGGTAGTAAAAATATCACCATCGTTACTTTAACTCTACATCTATATTATAATCTTGTAATTTAAAATTTTCAACAAAAAATATACGTCTTTTAAAAAAAATAGTTATTTTTTTAAAGGCTTTTTAGTATTATCGACAGTTAAAAAGGAAGCTCGCTAATTTTTTTTATCTCTGCCCTTGCTAATCTATCGCAACGATTATTGTTTTCATTGTCTGCATGGCCTTTTACGTGAACGAATTTTACTTTATGTTCCTTTAAAAGTTTTGCTAATTCTTGCCAAAGTTCAACGTTTTTTACAGGCTTATTGTTTGCTGTTTTAAATCCTTTTATTTGCCAGTTTTCAAGCCAGTTTTGCTCAATGGCGTTAACAACGTAACTTGAATCACTATATAGCGTTACGTCACATTTTTCTTTCAGCATTTTTAAACCTTCGATAACTGCGGTTAATTCCATAATATTATTAGTTGTGCTTACGTTACCGCCCGAAATTTGCTTTTCGATACCACGATAATTCAAAATTGCAGCCCATCCGCCTGGACCAGGATTACAAGAACAAGCTCCGTCCGTCCAAATTTCAACTTTTTTTAACATAATACCCTTTTTTTTGAATTTAATTTAATATTCTACTCTTTTTTTGCTTGACTAAAAGGCAAGTTTAATATATAATTATTATCGCTTGCTTAGGGGAGTGGCTCAACGGTAGAGTAGTGGTCTCCAAAACCATCGGTTGCGTGTTCGAATCGCGTCTCCCCTGCCAAAACGCTTTATACTTCGGTATAAGGCGTTTTTTTTATTTTCTTATTAGTCGTAACTCAAGGCAAAGTAGTGGTCTTAAAAACCATCGGTAAGCGCGAAAGAATCGCGTCTCCCCTGCCAAAACGCTTTATACTTCGGTATAAGGCGTTTTTTTACTAATTTTATTGTTTTCAATTATATCACAAAAAATATAATTTTACAAGAGCTTTTAGTATGGTAGTAAAAAATCAAGCAACGCAATACAGCATAAAAGTAGCGTATTATTAAACTTAAAGTAGAAAAAGCTAAGATGGTTACAATAACCTTCTTAGCTTTTTTAATCAACAAACGTTTATATTATTTTAGTTTAAATCCCCAAATTTCAGAAAGATAATAGTGTTGCATAAGAGCTAAATATATTTCGCCACTTGTTTCGGTGTTTGAAACGTTGTAATGGGTTGAATAGTAATCTACGCTATAAGTAAACCCACCACGATTATTTTGAACGTTTACGTTACCGTAATTTCTTCCTAAAGCAAACTCAATAATTCGTTCACCTTCGCTGTAGTAATATTCGTTACCAACGAACGCAGCACAAGTCATTACCGCTTGTCCCATTCTGCCTGCAAGATACATAGCACCGGTCGAACCGTTCTTATAAAGCAACTGCCCGTCCATTACTATCACCATACCATATTCGTCATCGTAAACCTTTTTTAATACGTTTATACCTTTATCAATGGCTTCTAAATATTTATCTTCTTCGGTTACCTTATACATCCAAGCAAGACCAAGCATTGCGTTAGCATAGGCGTTGCCGTGTCTAAATTCACCAAGATTACCATTTGCATCAACGGTATTTGCAAATAATCCATCTAAATCTTGATATTTCGCTTCTTGTGCCTTTAAAAGCACCTTTGCTTGTTGTTTTGCTGCAGATAGATACTTAGTGTTTTCAGTAATTTGATATAACTGAGCAAAAACCATAACGTTTCTACCCGCACTCATAATATCAATAGTTGCGCCTGCTGAAGAAGAATATCTTGTGTAAATACCACCAAAAATTCCGTTTACGTTTGTTTTGCTCCATTTATTAAGAATATATTCAGCAGCAATTTCGGCATACTCTAAATACTTACTATCTTTAGTATATAGATAGCAGTTTATCATTTCTTCAATAAACGCTGATTGTCCACGCCAAATTTCATACTTATTAGTTGGCATATCCGCTTCGATAGATACGTTAAAAACGTCACTATCGGCACGGTAAATAGTATAAACAGCGCCGTCGCTTCTAAGCATTCTGCCAATCAATAAATCATCCGCAATCTTCTTAATACGTCTATCATATTCTGCGTCATCCAAATTATTAGCAAGATACATTGAATATGGTAGGTATTGACAATGCGTCCATAAATCTTCCCAGCCTTCAGTTTCAACAAAACCTAAGTAGTTAGGTTTTTCGGTATTATAACCTGTTTCTTGATATAAAATATTCCACCAAGTTCTTCCCAACTCAAGACCTGCGTCACTATAAGATAACGCCTTATCAAAAAGCACTTTAGAATTACTTAAATATTCGTTTGCGTTCTTTATCGTTAACGTATGCGTGCCCTTTTTTAAATATTTAGCGCCCATTTCAACTTGACCATTGTAATTTACTTTACGACTCTTTAATCTTGTTGAATAATTATTATCAAAAGTAAAAACAATATCATCGGCAAGACCTATAGTAGTGGCAAGCGTACTTTCAGCAATTTTAAAATCGTAAATACCATCTTTTTCAATCTCAAAGGTATAAATTGCGTCGTTTTCATCTAAAACTGCTATAAAATCCCTATTTTCAGACACATCTTCTTTATACACCGTAACACCTACTTTAACAGTTTGACTTAAAACAGTAACTAAAATTTGTGTTTCACCTTCAGCAACAGCAGTAACAATACCTTGTGCATCTACCGTTGCAATTTCAGAGTTTTCAGTTGAAAAAACAACCTCATCTACAGAGTGGCTTTCAACTTGAATTTCCTGCGTACTACCAACAGAAAGAGTAATCTTATCAGTCAAAACTAGAAGCGTCTTTTCGTTTGGCGTTTTTACACAACCACCAAATAGCGATAGTGCAAGCATTGACATCACAACAAGAATAACTACAATCTTTTTCATTATTTACTCCTTATCATTAAAGTTTTTATTTCAAAAGGCTTGAATGTAAGATTTAATAAACCATTTTCGCAAATAAGCTCTTCAATAACACTTTCAAGCATGTTTGTTTCATACACTTTTTCACACGCAAAATTTACACCTAATTGTGTTTTTGCATGCTTTCCATTAATTTCATAAAGACGTAAAATAATATCCTTGCCTTCTTCGCTCATCTTAACCGTTTCGATTAAAACAGAGTTATTTGATAAAGTAAATAAAGATTTTGTTTGATTTGCATTTACAATAGCTAAAGGATGATTATACTCAACCGACCTAACAACTACGTCGGAAGTATATCTATTACCGCTATGTGGATAAACTGCAAAGCTAAATTCGTGTTCACCATTATCACAATCAACGCAAGGATAAGTTTGTGAACGTAAAAGATTTATGCTAATTTTACCATCTTTAACGTTAACGCCGTATTTTCCATCGTTAAACAAAGCAACACCGTAATCTTGATTGCTAATATCAACGTATTTATGCATCGATACTTCATATTTACCATATTGCTCAATTGATTGAGAATAAGTAGGTCTTTCTATGCTACCAAATTGTATATCACAAGTTGCAACGTCGGCTTTATAATAAGGATCAAATTCAACACGTAGCATCTTTTTAGTTTCTTGCCAATTGATTTTACAACGAAAATCTACGATTCGACCTTCATCTTTTAGCATAACCTTTTGAACTAACAAACTGTTATTAAAGCCAAATGTTTGCTCTATTACCGAAGCATCACCTTCACGATAATTTTTGCGAGATACAAGTTTCATTTCGCCTATTTCAAACTTTTTGAAATTTGACGACATATCCCAACAGTCTAAAAATTCGTTATATAACTTAAATACGTTACCACTAACAACGTTTACTTCATTATTGATTTTATCGGTTATACTAACGCTACCGTCTGCAGAAAAATCAACTTTTAAGTACTTATTTTCTAACTTGTTTTTATAAGTTTTGTGATTTTGTGGCTTATATTCTTCAATTAACGCAGTATAACTTAAAGGTTTTGCGCAAACCTTATAATACTTACCGTTTGCAAAAACAATTTCATTTCTTTCAAAACAATCAGGATTGTAAACACAAAGAGTTTGCCCTAAATTATTAGAAATCGCAAGTTGCTCTTGCTTTAATTTTGCTATCATCTCTTCATAACGTGGTACGCTTTCGTCGTAAACGCGCTTTATTGAAGAACCCGGCAAAATATCGTGGAATTGATATAATAAAGTTTCTTTCCAAATTTCGTCGATATTATCTTTATTGTAACTTTCATATCCGTTAACAAAAGCTGAAACGCCCATTTTTTCGGTTAGTGAAAGTTCATTTTCAATTTGTCTATTTAACTTTTTGTTTTTGCTTGCCGAAGTTAAAGTTCCTTGATGTCTATCAAGATAAAGTTCACCCTTCCAAGTAGCAAGGTCTTTTTTCTTCTTTGCCATATACTTAAAGGTATCTTCAGCAAAAACTTGTTCAACTTTAGGTAAGCCGGCAAAATCTTTAGCGCGTTCAAGTCTTTCCAAATGGTCACGACCAGGTCCGCCACCACCATCACCTATTCCCACTAAAAGCATAGCTTTATCAAGCTTACCGCGTTCAATAAAATTGCCTTGCGTATCAATTAAGGTCTTAGGCGTTGCAGAAGAATTATAATTACCTTCCGGTGGCATATGTACAAATATTTCGCTACCGTCGATACCTTGCCAATTAAAAGTATGGTGCGGGAAGTTAAAATGTTCCGACCAACTTAATTTTATAGTTAAAAAATATTCCATTCCGCATTTTTTCATAATTTGCGGAAGGGCTGCGGAATATCCAAAAACGTCGGGCAACCAACAAACTTTTATATCCTTGCCAAATTCATTTAAAAAGAATTTTTTACCGTAAACAAACTGGCGGATAAGCGATTCTCCACCCGTTAAGTTTGTATCTGCTTCAACCCACATACCGCCTTGTAACTCAATGCGACCTTCTTTTACCTTTTGCTTAACTTTATTAAACAAATTAGGTTGAAGTTCCTTTAACCATTCAAGCTGTTGCGCTTGGCTAGTTCCAAACTTATATGAAGGATACTTTTCCATATTAGCTATAACGGTTGAATAAGTTCTATAAAGTTTTCTTTTAGTTTCTCTTACAGGCCATAGCCATGCTAAATCCAAATGAGCGTGACCAATTGCGCCAAAGGTTAAAAAGCTTGCGCCGTTTTTCCTTTTAAGTTCTTTACTTAAAATTTTTCTTGCCTTTTTAATTTCATCGCTCTTAAATTCTGCCGACACAAAAGAAATTGCATCGTACATGGCATAAAGCAAAGTATAATATTGTGGATTTTTATCGTCGATTTCATTTAAATAGTCAATTAAAAAATCCAAATCGTAATAAAGTGCTCGTACTTCTTGATCTAAATAGGCAGTTGAACATTGAATAATAACACCGCCACAGTCGTTGCCGAATAAATCGTTATTAGCTATTTCAACCCATAAATCAAGATTATTGTTATTTTCAAGTTCATCAGTAAACACAACGGTTTTTTTAGGATGACCGTATCTTCTATCAAAAACACTGGTAACGTTAGTTATGCCCCTTATTGCATTTCCCTTAGAATCAAAAATACATCCTTCACCTGAAACGTCTATCCTTACCACTCTAACTTTTCCCTCTTTTTTAGGCGGTAAATTTCCCTTTAAATGCAACCATCCACAATCAAACAATCTATCCGACCATTTTTCACCTATTTTTACAGGGCGAAAATCAAGCCCCATTCTTTGCTCAAAGGGTACAGGCTCTTTAGTGACTGCAATTTCCATTTCGGGAATTTCATAATCGCAATAAATAGCGGAAACCAAATTCGCTTGAAATATTTGTATTTCCTTTAATGCAGTTTTCATCTCAATTGGTTTCATTTTATTTTCCTTCCATATCTAAATTATATTTTTCAACTAATCTTTTAACTTTTTTTAATCTTTGCATATCGCCTACCGACGATAGTTCATCGCTAATACCTAAAATCAATTTATTTTTAAAAAGTTTTATTAGTTTTTCTGTTTGTTCAAGTAACTGGTCTTCGGTAAAGGGATTTGCAAATAAAATTGCAGCAATACCATCGACTAAAAACATATCGTCACCCAAAGCTTCTTTAATTTCTTCAACGGTAACGTCACCTTGTGGTTTTGGCGTAATTGCTTCTATCCCATCAAGTTTTGTTTGTTTAGCATATTTTAACAACGTTTTAGTGTCGCCATCCCAATGCGCAGTAACAAATTTATTTGCACTATGAAGTTGATCTACCCTATGGTGATACTCAGGTAAAATGTATTTTTCAAAATAATCACCACTAACAAGCCCACAATGAACATTGTCACCGAAGTTTATCAAACGAAATTCATCTAATCCGTTTAATACTTTTATATATCTATCGCAACTTTTTTGTAACGCCTTAAAATATTTTTCCATTTTTTCAGGTATGTCGTAAATAGCGTACGTTGCATTTTCAACACCCATAGTATCTAAATACGCGTGCATTATCGACGTTCTTGGTAAAAATAGCGTAGGCGCACCTAAAGTTCCCCATTCTTGTCTAATTTGTTTAAAAATTTCAGGGTAAAACTTATAATCACTTGCTTCTTCATAATAAGTATAAACCCTTAAATCATCTTCATTTTCCACCCACCATTTTGAATAAAACTCACCGCCGTTAGAAGTGTTTTTATAAAGGCGCATAGTCATATCGCCGATAGGTGTTTGTATTAAAAATTCTCTTTCATTTTGCGAAATTTGACGAATTGAGTGCTTAATTCTTTTATCTTCAACTACTCTTTGAATACAAGCGCCATAATCATAAATTCTGTTGCATATATCCAATTTTCGATATATATCACTCAAACTACAACCTTCAAATTCCCCTAAAGATTCCCCTTTAAAAACTTTATCAGAATACCAACACAATATTCTTGGTTGAAACAAAATCTTTCCGTTTGCTTTACCATCAATAAGGTCATAAGTGAACTTTTCCCAATTAGTATTCATTTTATCCTTTATTTTTTGCGTCCGCAAATTACTAAATTAATTTGCAGACGCAACAATTCTTTTAGTTTTACGTAAAATTAAAAATATTAACCTACGAAATTTTATTTTTTAGAAGTTAAATTTTCCCACGCGCGATATACCGCTTCAACGTTTTCTGGCTTTGCGCCTGGACCAAATTCACATTGAGCAATACATTTACCGTTATCCCAAAGTGCATCGTAAACTTTTTTAACAGCATTTTCTATATCTTCAGGCGTACCTTTTACAAGAAGATGTTGTCTATCCATTTCTCCCCAGAAGGTAATCTTGCCTTTAAATGGAGCAAGTTTATCAACACCCATACAGAAAATTTGTGAATTTATAGCATCTAATCCTAATTCAATAAGGTCGGGATAAATATCTAAAATATATCCATCGCTATGCATGAATGCCTTTTTTCCATGAGCATGCGCAATATCGATATAGTCTTTATACATAGGCTTAAATAGCTCTCTCCATAAAGATGGGTTAATTAAAAGTGAATTTTGACTACCCCAGTCATCCATAAAAGATAAGCCATCTACGTTTGTTTTTGCCCATTTTTCTAAAAGCTCGCAGTAAAACCCGTGCATTTTCTTCATAAACGCCATCATTTTTTCAGGGCGAAGCATCAAATCAACGTAAAAGTTTTCCGAACCTCTAATAAATTGTAGTCTTTCAAACGGACGTGGGCAAGCCCCTGATAACTTAAACTTATCTTTACCGTAAATTTCACAGTTTCGGTTAACTTCGTCGATATCAAACGAAAGCCATTCATAAGGAATATGTACGTTATCAACGTCTTCCCAGTCGTCATCGGCAACAAGCGGTGTTCTTACTTCGCCTATAACACCTTTGTGGATATTAGTAAATACACATCCCCAATCGTCAACAAACGTACCAACTTCGTACGGATCACCTTTTACCATAATAGGTGGATTACGAAAGGTTGCTCCGATATGAACTATATCGTCTGGATACTTTTCTTTAATTTGGTCGTGTTCTGCTTTATAGTGGTCGAAAGTCCAAGGCAAAAGCCACATTTCTCTTGCTGCTGAAGAAGGATTTTTTCCCTCTAAAGTACGCATAACTCTTTCATAAGACGTCATAATAAATCTCCTAATATTTTTTGGAAGTGGCGATTTTTCGCCACTTCCTAATTTTTTATATTTGTTTTTTAAGCAAAAGTAAGGCTTTCTAAAAGAACGTTCCAGTTTGAAGAAATTTCTTTATCGTATTCAATAATAAGTACAACTTCTTGATTTGCTAAAGATGCATCTACGTCTAATACGTTTTCAGTGATTCCACCCCAGCCATAGTTAACAATGCTTTCACCGCATCCATTAAACCAACCATTTTCATCCGTTACATTTTCTTTAGTTAAGTTAACGAACGTTCCGTCTGCTAATAATACACGAATACGAATCATTGCAGTTCCTGTTACGTCACCAATAGAGCCTGATTTAACAGTTAAACTTATGAATTGACCTAAAGTAGTTTTATAAGCTGCTAATACTGAATAATCACCAGCTACGTTTGTAGATTGCATTTGTAACCAAGGACTATTTGCCATACCCTTAGTATTTATATCATCGTGTGAAGTAAAGATTGCCCATTTTTCAAGTTCGCCACTTATGAAAGTAAGCGTGTTATTTTCTGGCATATCTTGAGCAGTTAAATATTTAATTGCATCCATATCGTAACCAGCTTCATCACGTGTTGCGCTTGAAAATGCAAGGCCTTTAAGATTTAAAGTAGCTTGATCTTCATACTTAGCTTCAATGATTAAACCAACCGTACCAACAAATACTGTTGGGAATGCTTGAACTTGTAATACTTGATCAGCATCCTTACCGTTTAAAGTAGTCCAACCAACGATATCTGTACTTTGTTGAGATTCGAAGTCGATCATACGAACGCGCATTTGAACTGTAGCACCTGCGGCAAGATTATAGGCAAAACGTAGATAGTTGAATGAAGCAGGAACTTCTAATTTTGCATAAACTGCAGCGTTAGCGCTTGCATCTTCAGGAACGGTCGTGCCACTCATTTGAATTGCGCCATTGCTATATTCAGCGCCCCAAGCAGCAACGAAGCCAGCCGCGCCACTTGCAAAGCTGTGTTCAGCGCCAGAAACAGCGTCTAATGCAACTATATCGTTAATATTAACACCATCAGAGTATGCAGGTGGAACGATAACGTCTTCTGCACTGAAACGAATGTTGTTAAAACGCATACCGAAACTTGCGCCATCATTAAATTTAGCTGCGAATGAAACTATAACAGTTTTGCCTACGTATTCAGCAGGAATCGCTACTTCTGCAAGAGCTGAGCTTGCATAGTCTTGACTTGTAAGTAACCAACCTTCGTTAGCAGCAACTCTATTTGGGTTAACCTTTGAAGATGAAGCAGTTAAATTTACAAATTGTTCACCATCGAAAATTTGAATTCTATAAGCACTTGGGTTACCAACGTGGCCTGCCCAGTAAGTAAGTTTCTTTGTTCCTTCTGGAATTAAAACTTTAGCAAAGAATTGAACGCCGTCGAAAGTAAGATTTGCATCGCCGTAGTCAGCATATTCTAAAGCTGCGCCGAATGAATCTAAGTATGCAATGTAGTTATGGCTAATGTTACCATAGCTTACGCCTTTCCAACCGCTCCAGCCGTTAGCAGCGGTTATTGTGTGAGGTTCAAAGCCTTTATCAAGAGTTGGCATCCAAGCTAACATATCGCTATAATAAGCAACTCTATCTAATGTAGGATTTAATTCTTTTACAATATCAACGTAAGTTAAAGTTGCAGTAGTTCCAGCTTCTTCTGGAGCAGGGTTTTTAAATACTACGCTTACAACTGTTTGTGATAAAGAAGTTGGAATTTCAACTTGGTATAAACCTTCTTCTGCATTTAACATAACAGGATCCATTATAGAAGTCATATCGTTTTCTAAAACTAATAATACTTCCATACCGCCACCGTTACCAAGAGCTTTAAAACGAATGAAGTATGAATCGTTACCTTCAAAGCCTTCACGTGATTCGTTACCCTTATAATCATAATGTGGTAACATTTCAGGCATTTGTAATTTAACGAAAGCATAACCTTGGTCTAAAAGTTCAATACCTTGAGCGTTAGCGTCGTAAGAAGCGCCTTCACCCATAGTTAATAAACCTGCATCAGCAGCAAATTCTTGAGTAGCAAATTCTTTAACTTCAGTTTTTGCAATTAAAGTTTTATTGATACCGTCTTCAATAAGATCGTTAACAGTAACAACGCAAGTTGCACTTAATGTACCGTTTGTAGCAGTAATTGTAGCAGTACCTGCAGAAAGACCATATACCCTGCCTTCTTCGTACTTAGCAACGTTTGCATCACTTGAAGACCATTCTAATTGCATATCTTCAGGAACAGTTGTTGCAGTTAAAGATTTTGATGCACCAGTTTCTAAAGTCATAGATGAACTGCTTAGTTCGATAGAATCGGTTATAACAGGTGCAGTTACTGTTACTGTACAAGCTTCAGAAACTTCGCCGTTGCTAGCTGTGATAGTAGCAGTACCTTCTGCAAGAGCATATACTTTACCATCTTCATATTTAGCAACGTTTGCATCGCTTGAAGACCAAGAAATTTCAAGATCTTCTGGGGTAATTGTAGCTGTTAATTCAGCATCTTGACCTACTTCAAGAGTTAGTGTAGTTGCGCTTAACGTAATTTTAGTTTCTGGTGTTTCAGGACCTAAAGGTGTACAAGCCATAACACTTAAAACCATAACCACTGCTAATAAAGCAACTAAAAGTTGTTTAAAAGGTTTTCTCATAACATTCCTCCAATTTTATTTTTACCAAAGATATCTTTGGTAAGCAAAGATATCTTTGGATATTTCCTTTTTAGCCAATTACGATATTGCTTAGGTTTACACCTGCTCTATCGCCGTTTTGTGAACAGTCCATTTCTATAACAATAGTACCTGTCATATTAGCAACTGCTGATAAAGAAACTTGAACTGTTGTAGTTTTATAAGAACTAATATCTTTCCAATCGTTTAATACTACTACGCCACCGTCATCTTTTATAAAGATTACGCGTACTTGTGGAATAACTGCGTTTTGGTTTGTTAAAGTCTTTTCAATTCTTGCAACGTCAAAGCTAATGCTACTTGCACTACCTACGTTTACTTTTGCAAACATACGAGCGTTATACTCATTTTTAACTTTAGCATAACCGCTAAGAGCTTTACTAACAAGCATAGTATCGTTACCACGCATAAAGTCGTAGCCGTATAATCTAACGCTATTTTCTTGTAATTGAGCAACGTCTTCAAGACCTCTGCCACCTTCTAATCCCCATGCGCTTAAATTGCTTAGAGAAGCAATTTCAACTGCACTAAGATTTTTCAAGTATTCAGCGTCGTAATATAAACCTTCGATATCTCTTGTAATTTTAGCAAAGCTTGCATTGTCAATGTAAACCTTAGCATCGCTACCTGCGCCTCTAACTTCGATAATTGCGTAAGCGTATTTAAATGCTCCGCCTTGAATTCTAATACTATCAAGATCATAAGACATGTAAGTTTGTTTATCGCTTATAGTCGTCCATGGTCCGTTTCTTAAAATACTCTTACCGTCAGCAGAAACCATTGACAATCTTACTTGAGCAGTTTTTCCGCTTTCAGCTTGCATAAATACACCAAACTTATGATGCGTAAATCCGCTAACCTTGCTTAAATCAAATCTTGTGTAGTATGCAACGTCTGCACCGCCGTTAGCAAGATTTGTAGCTTTAACGTTCGCAACTAAAGCTTGCATATTAGCGTCGTACTCAGCGCTTGCTCCGTTTGCAGTAGCTGAAGCAAAACCTTGAGCTCCGTCTGCAAAATCAAATGAAGTTTTAGCATTTACAGTTGCTTTTTTAATCGTTGCTAAATCAAGAGTTTCTTCGCCGATAGTAATATTATCGATATATAAAATTTCGCCGTCGCCTTCTTTAGAAGTAGAGTTGTGTTCGATAATAAATATAACTTCTTGATCCTTATATTCAGAAACGTCGTAACAAACTTCAATCCATTTATCATCCCCAGCTGCCGTCCAAGCCTTATTTAATGAAAGAAGTTCAGGCGCGCCGTTTTTGTTTGTAATGATACGAACACGATAATCTGCGTCGTATCCGTAAGCTTCACCCCTAACAAAGAAACTAAATCTTGCGTTATCACTATTAGGAACTTTTAATTTTGAATAAATTGCCGAGTTAGGGTTAGAATCTAAATTACCATAGTCTGAACCGTCAAGACGGATTGAATATCCGCTTCCACCATCAACGGTAGTTCTTGTAGCGGTACTATATACCCAAGGTTCGCCAGAGAACGAAACGTAGTCGTATTGTTTTGAACCAATGTGTTTTTCCCAACCTTCGTAATCAAGATATTTATCAAATGTAAATTCAGTTTTGCTATTTAAAGGTAAATTATTCCAGAAATAATTAGCATCAACGTATTCATCAACGTCTTCAGGATAATCCGTATCAGGAACAGCAGTTCTCTTAGAATCGGTTTTTACGTTATCCGAAACTAATTGAATCATTTGACTAGGAGTTACAATTTCAATATTACTGTCAAGTAAATTTACAACGCGTTGTAAGTCTTCCATTGCAGTTGTCCAGCAGTGAACTTTAACTACGGTATATCCGTTTGCAGAAGTTATATCAACTGGTAAACTGTTAAGTCTGTGAGCAACTCTACCAGGAGTGTCACTCCACATTGCTTCGCCGATACCAATGAAAGGCTTGCCGTTATACCACTTAATGTCGCCACCTTGCTTATAATAATCATAGTTAGCAAGAACGAAGCCACCGTGGATGTTTTCATTTGATGAATAAACGTCCATTACAGTGCTGTTGAACGGTTGATTATCTAAAATTTCAACGTAATCAAGGTCTGCCCTTCTCATATATTCGCCAGTTGCATCAACAAATTTATCTAATGCATCATATTGCATTGCTTTAACGTATTCAGAAGGATATACGTAACCTGCACCAGATACACCACAAACAAATTCGTCCTTTTCTGTAGCCATTTCATATTCGTGCTTAATAATGCTTGGAGCGATATCCGCCATTATAGGCGCCATAGTCCAACCCATAGGGAATGAACCTCTACCACTGTAACCATACCACGTTTCACTGAAAGGGAAATCGCCTTGGTGCCATGTAATATTATCACCGTCTGTCATTATAAAAGTAACGTATTTTTTAGTAGGGTCTGCAGTTATCTTTGCAGGGTTTGATTTTTGCTTAAAGCACTTATCCCCTTGTCTTGCTAATTGAGATAAGTTCCAACTGTAGTTAGTACAAGTAAAGTTAAAGCCATATAAAGCATGTCTGTTTACTTGATTTACTTCGCCTGTAGCCGACCAACCAACGGTTAAAGTACCTTGTTGATATTTACCGTTAACAGGATCGGTTATCTTATTCATAAACGCATTATCAATGTTTGATTCGTACATAAAGTACGTACCAAGAGCGATACCTAAGTCTCTGTTTTCAGCTTGACCGTTGTTAGTAAGCATAATAACGTCACTTGAAAGATTGTCTGAATATCTATTAAATGCATCTTGTTCAGACCAGCCTCTTGCGTCAACAGCCATTTCATAACCAAGAGATTCAGCTAATTCTTTACTTGTTACGTCGATTGCTAAATAACCAGTAGCAGCAGAAACAGTACACGCTGCATTAACTTCTTGTTCACCTTTTTGAATTTGGTTACCGTCTGCATCCACCGCATCTACTATTTTTTGTTCAAATAAAACGTAGCCAGGTTTATTGTTAGCAGTTTTAGTAACAAAGTTTGAATATTTTTCAAGAGCAATTTCAAAAGGTTTTCTATCAGCTGTTTCTTCAATTTCAGTAACTGTTACACCTTCTAAATTGCCTAATTCTTCAAGCCAAGTTTTAGATGATGCTGCATTTAAGCCACCTTGCTTAACGTTTAGATATAAACCTAAAGTATTTCCTTCAGTTCTTGCAAGTAAACCTTGTAAAACGCTTAAAGAAATTAGTTCGCCAAAGATAGCAGTTCCTTGTTGAGAGTGTTTATTTGTTCCAAAGTCGTAAGATATTACGTCTAATTCTTTTAAAGGTTGTAAATCTTCAAAATATGAAAAACCTACTTCCCCCTCTACTATAGCAGAAAATTGACCTTCTACCGTTACCTTACATTGTGCCTTATAATCACTACCAATCGATGCTGTAACTATAGTTTCGCCCACAGAAAGAGCGGTTACTACGCCTTGACTAACGCTTGCAACTGCTGAGTTTGAAGAAGCCCATTCAACAGTACCGCTAACGTCGGTTGTTACAACAAGTTCTTCACTTTCGCCTACAAATAAACTAAGTTCTGTTTGGCTTAGAGTAAACGTTTTTGGTTGTTCAGGGTTTGGTTTTTCCTGACGGCCAATTAAAGTACTCATTGTAGAAACACATAATGTGAAAGCTATCAATAATGCACATAATTTTTTTGTTATCATTTTTACCTCCTTTTATTTCAAACCACTGATGGAAATACCTTCAGTGAAATGCTTTTGAAAAACAAAATAAACGATTAATACAGGAATAAGCGTTAACATCGTTGCCGACATACGCAAAGCGTAAGCGTATGGGTGAGAAATGTTACCGTCGATTATCGGTCTGTATAAAAGTAAACGCAATTGAACGTTATAAAATTCACTGCTGTCTGCAAGAGCAAGTTGTGGCCATAAATATTCGTTCCACTGAGCAGTAAAAGTCATAATACAGTAAGTTGCTACCGCTGGCATTGCTAAAGGCAACACCATTGTAAAAATTAGTCTAAGTTCACCTGCCCCGTCAAGTTTTGCACTTTCCAAAACACTATCGGGAACTGAATGCATAAATTGTTTTAATAAAAATATACCGAAAACGTTTACTAACCCCGGCATTATAACTGCGAAAGGCGTTCCAAGTATTTGTAGTTCAGTTATAAGCAAATAGTTTGTTATCAATAGTATTTCACCAGGTACCATTAACGCCGACATAAAGAATAAAAATACGAAATCTCTTCCTTTAAAGCGTTTCTTTTCCAAAACGTATGCGGTAATTAAACATACCACAACGGTTATAGCGGTAAAAGACACCGTGTAAATCAAACTCCACAAATAACCAAGTTCTAAATTAGCGTCTCGCCAAGCGGTTATATAATTTTTAATTGAAAAGGCTTGTGGCCATAATTCTATCGTATTCATAACGATAAATTCTTTTGGTTGTAAAGATTGAACTATACTAAGCCAAAATGGGAAAATTTGCATTACTACGAAAAAGGCTAAAATAATAACCACTATTACGCCTTTAATATTAAAACGTTTAGCTTGGCTATTCATAAGACACCTCTTTCTTCTTAACAATATTTTGTAACACGGTAATAACCATAATTATTGCAAACAAGAAGAATGCAATTGCACTTGCATAACCAATTTTAGTTTTCGTAAAGGCTTCGCCATATAAATAATAAACTAACGATTCGGTATATGGGTTATCAGGTGTTATAAGTTGCATTGGCCCTAAAACTTTAAATCCGTCGATAAATGATAAAATAACGTTTAAAAATACAACGGGAGCAAGTAGTGGAACAGTTATATGCACGAATATTTGCCATTTTGAGTTGGTTTCTAACGATGCGCTTTCATAATAAAGTTTTGGAATACCTTTTATACCAGCGTAATAAATCATCATTTTCATACTAAAACCAAGGAAAAATGGTTGTATCATTAAAGAAAGTAAGGCAGTTTTTTCATTTTCAAACCATGCAATCGGCTCTAAACCAAAAAGTTGATTCATAATAATGTTCATAACGCCGTCTGCCGTAGGTCTGAAAAAATACATCGTTATTTGAGTACTAACAGCCGCGCTTACTAAAGTAGGCCAATAAAGTGCTGCTAAAAATCCATTTTTGCCTCGCTTTAAGGAGTTGATTAAAACAGCCATTAAAAGACCAAGCCCATTATTTCCGACAAGCATTACCACCGTCCATATAAACGAAACTTTTAATCCGTTCCATACGTTTGGGTCGCTAAAAAGTTTTTTGTAGTTTTCAAACCAAATAAAGTTAATGCCCCTTATTTCTGAAAAACGCAAATCGTAATCAGTTAAGCTAAAGGCAAAACCTCGAATAAATCCTACAACGAAGAAAATACCAAACCATATTAGCGGAAAAGCCAAGAGAGAATAAGCAATAATTTCTTCCTTGTACTTTATAAAAAAACTTTTTTTAGGCGCGTTATTTTGCCTTTTGTTTTGTTCTTTTATAACGTCTTCTCTCATCGTTTTCTCCTTTAGGCTTTCATTTCTTCAATTATCTCATTAATTGTTTTTGTAGTATTTTGAAGTACGGTTGCAACTGAATATCTGCCAGTCATCAACATACGTTCCATAGTTTTTAATTCTCTTGTGATTTCAGGCCACAACATCGTTCCTGGTCTTGGTAAGCTTGCTTGTAGTTGTAGCTTAAACGCTTGCCAGTATTCTGCATTTTCCCCTTCACTGTAATATGGATCACTTTGCCCTGCTATTAACGATGGCATTGTGTTTGTACTCTTTGCATATTCTAAATGCGCATTGTAATCGGTTGCTAAAAATTTAATAAACTCGTATGCTGCCGGTACGTTTTCAGGCTTACATTGATTAGTGATTCCAAGCCCGAATAATCCTAAGGTTGCATATCCTGGAATTCCTTCCTTTAAACTTGGCATTGGCGCTATCTTTATATCGCTTTCACCATCTTTGTTTACGTCTAACATCTTTATCGTATCGTACACCCACGAACCCATTTCTATAAACGCTACCGTTCCGTTATATAAAAACTCATTTTCAAGTGTTGGTGCATACCCTATGTGTTCACATGCTCCTGCTTCTACCATATCTACAAGCTTTTGCATCGCTTCTATCGCTTCAGGCGTATCTAACGTTGCTTGTGAACGGTCTTCGTTCATTATTGTCGCTCCGTATCTGCTTAGCCATCCGTTTAATACGTATATATCGTGCTCAGATGCCTTAGCGTCGATAGCCATTATTAACCCTTTATATGGCTTCTTTCCTTCTTTTTCGTATTCGTAAACTGCTTTTGAATGTGCTACTAATTCTTCATAAGTTCTTGGTGGTACGTATCCTTCCCCAAACACTTCTTCGCAAATTACTGAATTATACATCAATAGCGTAGTATTGGTATCAAATGGCAATCCGTATAAGTGGTCGGCTATACTAACACCTTCCCAGCTTGCAGGTAAAAACTTGTCTTTTTCCATTGTTTCTACCTTTTTGTCTGTTAATTTGTTTAAATCTACTACCCTTTTTGATTCACCTAGCGATTGTAGTAATACGTGGTCCATTCTAATAACGTCGGGCGCGGTATTATTCATATACGCTAGGTTTAAAGTTTCATAATAGTCGCTATGTAATTGATATTTTGGCACTACTTCAACGTTAGGAAACTTTTTATTAAAAGCAATGATTGCATTTTCTAAAGGAGTTTTCATATAATCCATAGGCCCCCACCAGACTTCAACCCTTCCAGTCATAGAAGTGTTAACAGCAGTTGGGTCGTAACGCAACTCGTCAACGTTCGTTTTTTTAGGTTTACAACCCATCATAGTTGAAAAAGTTAATAATAAAACTAATATTAAGGCTAAAAGTTTATTCATAATATCTCCCACAATGTTTTTTTTCTTAATTTTAGCATAAATGGTATCAATGTCAATATGAACCCTTTAAAAAGTTGTATGGGTTGTTCGAGTATATCAAAAATGAATAATTTTTTTAATTGCGTATGAGTTTAAAATAAATTATAATTATTATAGTGTTAAAAGGGGGATTTTAACTTCGCGTTAAAAATATTGATAAGGGATTAAAAAATGAGTAACAAGTTATATGTTCAAATAAAAGAGTATATTTTAGACATTATTAAGCGAAACGATGGAAAAAATCAAATTTTATTACCTTCGGAAGCCCAATTATGTAAAAAATTTAATGCAAGTAGATATTCGGTAAGGCATGCCTTAAAATTACTCGAAGCAAAAAAACAAATAGTTCGTATTCAGGGAAAAGGTACGTTTATAAATCTTGACAACGACAAGTTTCAAAGCCTTTCTGACAATAGGTGTATTGATATAATCGTTCCATTTTTAATGAGTAGCCACTCCAACGAAATTATTCTTGGCGCACAAAAATTTTGTTCTGAAAATAACTATTATTTAAATATAAAAAACAGTAACGACTCTCAAGCGCAAGAAAACTATCATTTAAGAACAATACACTACAATTCCCAGGGCGTTATTTTGTTTCCGCTAGATACGAGCAATATGTCGAAAGAGGTTATTAACGTAAGCACTTCAAACTTCCCTTGTGTTTTAGTTGATAAATACATTTCAAATCTCGACCTTTACTGCGTACAAACCGATAACTTTAAAATGCTATACAATGCCGTTAAGCAATTAAACTTGCAAGGATATAAAAGCCCTTGTTACTTAACCTTAGCTGATAATCTTATCGTTTCTATGACAGAAAGAAATAACGGTTTTTATTTGGGAATGCTTAACTGCTACGGTAAAATAGAAAAACATAATCTTATAATGTGCAAAGCTTACTCGGATGATTTTACCGACGTTTTAACAAACTATTTAAAAAATGGACTAATCGACTGTATTATTATGAACGACGGACCATTTACCTTAAAATTTGTAAACTTATGCAATAAACTTGGCATACAAATTGGTAAGGATATAAAAATAATTTTGATTGACGAAGAAACGAGTATGTCTGCACTAAACATACCGTGCGGAAGAATTAAACAACAATCTTTTGAAATAGGTTATTCAGCTGCGGAAATGTTACACAAAATTATAACTGGTAAAAAACCTAAAATAAAAACTGTAAAAATACCTGCAATAAATGATTTTTAATAATTTTTTTGTATAATGCAAAAGCGAGGACGTATAAATCCTCGCTTTTATATTTTTGATTTAAAAATTTAGCTATTATCCTTATCAACGCAATTACGCAAATAACTGCAATCTTTTATTTTTCGGGATATATCCCTTCTTCAAACCATATTTTATTTATTAACTTATAACGCTCCAAATCCATACCCGTATATACGCAATTTGAAGTTGAAAATACGTAGCCACCGCCACCTTCCATACCTTGTTTTAAAGAACGGCGCGCGTCGGCAATAACTTGTTCGTCTGTTCCAGTTTGTAAAAGTCCGCAGTTAACGTTACCGATTAAGGCAACTTTATCCCCGTATAATTTTTTACAAAGCGACAAATCCATACCGCCTTGTGGGTCGATAGAATGAACTGCGTCGGGAGCGCACTGTACTATCATATCCATAATAGGCATCAAATTTCCATCGCTATGTTTTATAGTGTAAAATCCGCGCTCACGATAACCGTCTATAGTCTTTTTTAATACGGGGGCAATTATTTCGCCAAAAATTGCAGGTGAAAAAAATGGGTTTGTATTTAATGCGTAATCCGAACAAAGAGCAAAACCATCTAAAAGCTTACCATTTTTATTTATTTTTTCAGCAAACTCAAAATAATTTGCCATACTTTTTTCTTGGTCTTTTATTAAACCGTTTGCATCTTCATACAATCTAACGGAAAAATCAACCATATTTGCACCGTCGGGAATTGCTAAAGTCGTATCCCCGTGCATCATTATAAAATATTCGTCACCAGTTTTTTCTCTAATAATTTCTAAAAGACGTTTTACCGAATTAAAATCAGATGGATTTGGATGAATAAAAATTGCACTATGATTAAACGCTTTTGCCGGTTCTATAAAACTATCAGCCATATCTTGCAACTGCAATTCACGCTCTTTTGCGCTCATTTGATACCATTGAGCATAACAACGTTGGCTTGTATGAACTTTACCCATAAACTCCATTGTTAAAAAGAAAACAAGTTCAAAAGTAGGCACTCTACCACCAACTTTTTCTCTTTTTAAAGTTGCTTCAAAAAGCTGTTTATGCGTCACTTTAATCACCTTTAAATACTGTAAGTTTTTATTTAAATTACAAATTTTTACTTAAAATAGATTTTATTAGTAATATAGTAAAATTCTTTAATTTTGTATATTTTTTATTTTACTTAGCCAAACAAATATTTAAAGCTGTTTCTGCAGCGCTTGCCGCATCTGGTGTGTAATAATCTGCACCAACGCTTTCGCAGAACTCTTTAGTAACAGGCGCGCCACCAACCATAATTTTTACGCTATCACGAATACCTTCTTTTTCAGCAAGTTCTACTACGTTTTTCATTTCTGGCATAGTAGTTGTTAAAAGAGCTGAACAACAAATGATTTGCGCGTTATGTTCTTTAGCTTTTGCAACAAAAGTTTCAGGCGCAACGTCAACGCCAAGGTCAATAACTTCTAAACCTTTGCCTTCAAACATCATTTTAACAAGGTTTTTACCTATATCGTGTAAATCCCCTTTTACAGTACCAATAACTACCGTTCCTTTATTTTCAACACCGCTTGCAACAAGATGTGGGCGTAAAACTTCCACACCAGCTTTCATAGCGCGAGCAGCAACTAAAACTTCGGGAACAAAAACTTCGTTTCTTTTAAATTTGTCACCTACGATAGACATAGCTGAAAGTAAGCCTTCTTCCAAAATTTGTTTTGGTTCAAGACCTTCATCTATTGCTTGTTGCACAAGTTCTTTCACCTTAGGTGCTCTACCAGATTGTAAAAAACTGCTAATTTCTTCAAAAATGCTCATAATATTTCTCCTAAAATTTTGTTCATAAATTAAAATTTATTTTAATCGTTGAATAGGATTAATGAAAAATAAGTTACAGTATTAACTCCATTTTTATAGTTAATATTACAATTTTTCGCCATCTCTACAACGCTTATTCCATACGCTTCAACAGATGATCTTGCTTTTTGTGGAAAACGGCAAGGCTGACTTGGATAGGTGCATTTTTCACAAATATTGCACCCTTCGGCAGATAAAACGTGTATTTTTTCATCACTAAAAAGTTCCACAACTTTATCAGTTATCTTTTCGTGTTCAATTCGCCCATTATTCATGCCTTCAATATCAAAGGAATCTTCAAGCGCGTGCATAGTTGTGAAAAGTAATCCATTTTTAAAAGATAAACATTTTTCCTTTAAATCTTCTAACTTTCCAACACCGGGTGGGCACTGCCAAGTTTTATTGTACATACCGCAATAATTCATAGCGCACGCTTCAACAACGTAATCCCTAAACGGAATATCTTCAGTTTTAAAGATAGCACTTTGATGTGTTATCGTTTTTATTATATCTAAAATATCGCTATTCATATTACACCGTAGCCCTATTCAAACATCATATTTTCAACGTATTTATCTTGAAAAACCTTTGAAAAAGAAAGTTCTATTATTTTTATAGATTTTGCAATTTCATTTACTTTATAAAGTTGATTTTGCTGTAATAAGCAAAGTTTAATACCGCTTAAACAACTATTTCCAACGGCTATAGCTTTATCCTTTAAATATTTAGGCAAAAGCCCTACTTCGCAGGCGTTTTGAACGTTCATAAAGTAACCTAACCCACCCGCTACGAATACTTTGTCTATTTCTTCAATCTTAACGTCGTTTTCTAATAGTAAGGTTTCCATTCCCGCAGAAATTGCAGATTTTGCTAACTGAAATTGCCTAATATCTTTTTGCGAAAGATAAATATCATCGGTTATATAAAATTTATCCTCTTTTAATTGCGATAAAAATCTACTTGAAGATAAATCGTCAAACGCGCCAGTTTCGTCGATAATTTGTTCTTTTTTCAAAAAAGTTATTAAATCTATCAATCCGCTACCACAAATGCCGATAGGGAGTGCGTTATCAATAGTAGTAAATTCAAGATTACCTTCTTTTACAAATACTTTATCAATAGCACCCGAAACACCGCCCATACCGCATTCTATACAAGCGCCCTCTAATGTAGGACCTGCCGCGGTTGACGTTGCGTATATTTGACCATTATAGCTTAACGCTATTTCACCGTTTGTTCCCATATCGACAAAAAGTGTGTTATTTCCGCCGTAATTTAAACAAGAAAGAACGCCAACAGTTACGTCGCTACCAACGTATGCCGAAGCTGAAGGTAATAATTTAACCCTTTCTACGGGTAAACCGAGTTCTTTTCCCGTGAAATTACGCTCACAAGTAAAAGCAGGGGTAAACGGATATACGCCTATTGCTGTAGGATCTACGCCTAAAAACAAATGCAACATAGTTGTGTTTGCGCCTACGTATAATTCACTTATTTTTTCATTAGGCTCAAGCTGTAATATAATGCGTTTAGTTTCATCTATAATCAACTTCTGTAATAGTGACAGTTTGCCTTCGCTACACGCTTTAATTCTACTTAAAACGTCTGCCCCGTAAACAGCTTGAGGATTTAGTGAAGAAATCTTTTTAAGCGTTTTACCATTTTTTAAATCAATTAAACACGCGCCTATCGTAGTAGTTCCTATATCAAGAGCTACACCAATCCCAATTTTTTCGCCATCCATTTGTATTTCTTCAAACTGAGTAAGCCCAGAGCCTAACTGATTTAATAAATAAATTGTTATATCTTCTTTTACCAACGCTTTACACGACAAAATATAGCCGTCTTTATCCACTTCGGCATTATCTACCTTACCGCGTAGTAGTTTTACCTTGCATTTTCCGCAAGTACCCTTACCGCCACAAGATGCAGGTATTAAATATTTTGCGCGAGCAAGCGCGTCTAAAAGCCTTTCGCCACAAAACGCAGTTATTTGCCCACCGCTTGGTAAAATGGTGATTTTAATTTCCATATTTTTATAGGCTTATTTATTTTCGTTATAAAATTCTTTAGCTCCCTCAAAAAACGCGTCGATATTTTCCCAAGGACTTGCAGGTGGAATATCACAACCTGATGAAATTACAAAATTGTCGAATTTACAGCATTCACTCATAATTTCTTTGGTCGCATTTTTTACAGATTCTTTTGTTCCATTTCTAATTTGACTTGCAGGATCTACGTTACCCATTGCTACCACGTCTGCAGGAATTTTTGCCATCATATCACTCATTTTTACTGCGTTACCAAAATGATATGCTGCAGAGCCAGTGCTTAAAATAGAATCTACCATAAGTAGAATATTATCCCCACAGTTATGATAAATTACTAAAAAGTCATCAGTTTGAACTGCTTCAACTATTCTCTTAACGTACTCAGATGAAAATTCATCAACTAACGACGGTGAAAGCATACCTGCCAAAGGTTCTGCCATCACTACACCGTTTGCACCCATCTTTTTGTATTCGTTGATATAATCAATTAAAAAAGTAGTTACTTTATCTAACACGGTGTGAACCATATCGGGTTCTACGTAACAGTTAACCATTGCTTCGCTAACGTCCATAAGTCTGCCTGCAAGAGAGAAAGGTCCAATAACGCCTGCAAAAACAGGTCTGTCAACTATTAGTTCCTTCGCTTTCTTTATCGATTGCAAATATATGGGTAAACGAGCTGTATCTAATGATGGTATAGAAAGTTCGTCAGCTTCTTCTTGGCAAGTTACAAGTGCTCCAACGATAGTTGGCACTTCGTCGTCTGAAAAACGAACTTGCGCGCCAAAAGCCTCCGCTTCAACGGATAAATCCATCATACTTACAGACGCTAAGGTTTTATGTCTTTGAGCAATAAGATGCATACCTTTTGCTTGCAATTCACTACTTGAAGTAAGTTCGCCAACGCTTACACCCATTAAACTTACGCATGGAAAAGAAAGTATTGGCATTGGGGTTTTTTCTTTGGAATTTTTAACTTCTTCAAGCCAAGATTTCATATTCATATACGATTTACCTCTATCAAATAATATAATTTAATCAAACAATATAGTTTGCCATAACGCTTAAAACTTTTATGCGTTAAACTTTAATTTCTTCAATTATAAATAACAAAACTAATATTAGGGCTAAAAGTTTATTTATATTATCGCCCACAATCCATTTTTTGTTTTAATTTTAACATAAAATACACCATTGTCAATATTAAGAATTTAAAATGTTGTAAGGGTTGTTCGAAAAAATAGAGCTTTTTAGTTTTGCGTTATATCCAATCATTATTTTATAAAATTCTCATTTATTTGCTATGCCTTTTAAAAATTTTAAACAATATTTACAATCATTAAAAAGGCAAATGCAAATAAAAATTCTACGCAAGGATTTGCAGAAAAGATTAGTATTTTCTAGCGTCGAAATAAGCGTCTATCATAGCCTTGATATGATGCTCAGGCATATCCGCGGGAAGATTGTGTACCCCTGCAAAGATATAATTTCCACCATTACCCAAAGTCTTAATGTTTTTGAAAACAGCTTTATATATTTCGTCATAGGTCATTGACGCAGATAAAAGTTGAGCATCGTAAGCCCCACCGTAAAAAATCACTCTATCTCCAAATTTTGATTTCAACGATTCAGCAGACATACCTGCTGCAGCTGTTTGAACAGGATTGATAATATCCACACCGCATTCAATCAAATCATCCATGATAGAAAGGATAGAACCACAAGAATGAAGATTTATTTTCATATTAGTTATCTTATGCCAACCCTGAAATAACTTTTTATAAAACGGCTTATATATTTTGCGCCACAATTGATCGCCTATCATAACACCGCGGTTATCCCCGAAATCGTGAGCTATAGAAAGTATATCTACGTATTTTCCAACAG
>JAFWXT010000051.1 GCA_017522945.1 Clostridia bacterium | reverse complement strand
TTTTGTTTTATCAATATTAACAATGTGTATTGTTCACTTGCTTCAAATTTTACATTAGGCGACCACTCGTAAGCGGAAATCTCAAATCTATCGTCATTTTCGGTAGGAATTGCAGGTGTTCCACCCGCAACGGGTTGTTCAACCGTAATAGCAATATTATTTATAACGGTTATATTTTTTTCAATAGCAAAAGACATACTACAAATAGCAAAATCCGTACCTTTATTTTCAATATTTGCTTTTTGTCCGTTTACAGTTACGTTAAGATTATTAGAAAATTCAAATCCGTCTTTTGGTGAAATACGGAATGTTACTTTGAAAGTATGTCCGCCTTCATAATGCGTAACGTCGGGATACCACTCATAATCGGTAAGATTAACGGTGTTTGTATTCGTGTAAAGCGTTCCAACTTCTTCCCCTGCAATAGGTTCTTCTAATCCAATTTCTACATTTGAAATTGATTGCTTTTGTGCTACGAAATCACAATAACACAAAATAGTGTTTTCATCATATTCTTTTATCGTCGCTTGTTTTCCGTTAATCATTACAACGGTCTTGCTTGAAAATTCTTTTGTAGTGTTTACACGTACTTGTAAAGTGTAAGTTTCTTCCGCTACAAATGTATCATAGGAATATAATTTATTATCTTCCTTATCTTTCCAATCGTATGCATATATTGTAGTATTTGCTGTTTCCGTTGTAGGAGTAGAAGAATTTTCCCCTGAAATAGGAGCAGTTACAGTCAAATTAACAGTAGGGATAAGATTAGTATTTACAACGGTAAGTTTATTAGTAGTTTCATATAAATTGTTTGTGTTGAAATCTACACCATTTTTTGTATATTTACAACCACTACCTAAAAGGTTAGAAAGTTTAGCCGTTGTTGCATTTATTTTTATACCATAAAACATTCCGCCTTTTAAGGTTAAATTATCTACACCTTTTGAAGATATAGAATAAGAGTTGTTTATTATACCATCTTCGTTCATAACCTTAAACGTACCGCCACTTATAACACTTAAATCAAGGTCGTCATTATTTTCATTAGAAATAGCGGACGTATAACCAGCAATATACAAATTTTTAGATTGATAACCAATATACGTTCCGTCGTTGATTTCAAAAACACCCGAATAATTAGTAATAGCGCGCCCAAAAGTATTTATTGTTTTACAGGTTGCGTCCAACGTAATAGGTGCATCAATATTTATTTCATTTTGATTGAAAATAATTGCATTTGTATAACCCGACGAGTTGAACGAAACGGCAAGAGTACCATTACCGTCAATAGTAAGAATACCACGATTATTGATAAAACAATAAAGAAAAGACCCGTTTTGTGTACTACTTGCACGACACTCAACCTTTGTGTTTAAGGTTAAATGTTTAACTCTATTAGTAGGGATATTGATTGCTCCACAAGAAGACATATCCGATAAAGATAAAATCGTACCACTAATTTGGGTATAATCTTGATTAGCAATTAGATTATATGCATTACCATTGTTAAACTCATTAACGACAACCCAAGTATCTTCATCACTTTCTAATGCCGATTTCAACTCATTAAAATTAGATACAACTTGCATATTTGACGGCTTTTCAGTCCCCAAAGCATTTGCCGTAAGGGGTGTAATTGCGAATACGCCACAAACAAATGCAAACACCATTAAGAAAACCACGATTAAATTTCTCGATTTCGTTTTCATTTTGTTTTCTCCTTTCACACGGCTTTATCCGTGTTTGTTTTTAATTTGATTTTTTCAAGGATTTCGACGAAAGGCAGTTTACCGCCAATCGTCCTTTTGTAAACTTCGTCAGAGTTTACAAAGATTTGCCCAGGCAAGAAAAAAACTTCGTCCTTTTCGCCCGAAAATTCGATATTGAAATACCATAGACCGTCTTTTCTACCGCCCCGTATCGACGGGCAAAAGAACACGATTTTTCTATCGGGCAAATTCACTTTTAACGAACTGCTTTCTTCGTAGCCGTTTAACACGCTTTTTTCGTATAGTGGCATACCGCTATCGAAATAAATCGTGTAAATTTCTCTTGGCGCATTGATATACAAATAGTCCGTTTTCTCGTCCTTATCGGTTATGCGCTCGTACCCCTTTGGAAGATAAACTTCAAAGTCGCCAAGTTGAACTCGTTTTTTATCCAACTTTATCACCCCCGTAATTATTTATCTAAACACAAACGAGCGTTTTTGTTTTTAGACAACTTAATTATACCATAATTAAATTATCTTTTGTTTGGTTTATAAGGGTGTATTTAGGGTGTATTAGGGGTGTATTTAGGGTGTATTCGCGCAATTTTAGGGTATATTTAGGGTGTATTTACGAAAAAACAGCATAAAAAAAGACGATAGCGTGTTTTCTATCGTCTTTTATCGTTATTCTTGCAATAGGGCGTACAATTCTTCTCGGCACGTAACTTCAAGGGCTTTGAAAAGCGACGTTGTGTGCATTTTGATTGTGTTTTCCGAAAGGTGTAAATCAACTGCTATTTCTTTACGGCTCTTACCGCAAATTATTCCGTCAAGTACGTCCATTTGTCGAACGGACAATTTTTTGCCGTCGGGTAAACGGCTTAAAATCAATTCTATTTTCTTTGCCTTATCTTCCGTTTCAACAACAAATATAGGGGCTTTGGTTTCAACTATCACGGGCGGTGGTACGTCCTTTTTCAATATGTAATCTTGGAGCAGTAAACATATAAAGAAAAACGCATATACGCTCATTGTGTACGTTACGGCAAGTAGTTCAAATTCCCAAATAGTGATTTTTTCAACAACCCACATAGCAATATTGCCAAGCACTATTACAAGCATAAAGCCAGCAAGTTTTTGCGACGCGTCTTTGTTTTTTCTTAATGATAAACAAATTACAACGAGCATAGCAATAAAGTAGCATACAACATATATAAGGTTTGTCGGGTGCAGTACGCCGTATTCTTTTATAAGATACGTTGCGCCGTCGATATTACCAAGCGTAACGCTCGTATAATACCAATCAAGCCAACCCGTCGTAAATACGATTGCATACATTATAACCGCTAACCCAATTAGCAAATACACAACCCATTTTTTATATGTAACACCACAAAGTTTTGATATTATCATAAACATACACATAGGCACAAACACTTGCCCCAAGTATGTTATTTTATTTGCCCACAATGCAAATTCTACCGTTTTTGAAACGGATATTAAAAAATAGCCAAAAGTTACAACGCATACGCAAAGAAACAACGTAAGCAAATAAGGCTCGTTTTGCTTTTTACGCAAAAAGACAAAATATAACGGTGGCATTAAAAGAGATATTGCAAATATAATACCGTAAGTTATTACCATATTCGTTGCTCCTTTTATAAATTAAAATAACCATTTATAGACGGGCATAGTCGCTCGTCAATAAATGGTTTCTATCCTATATATATAATTGCACGCGAAAAAAACGGACTATGCCCGTCTGT
>JAFWXT010000050.1 GCA_017522945.1 Clostridia bacterium | reverse complement strand
TTCCGTCAGTTAGACAGTAAAACACCCGGTCACCCCGAATACGGTATAACACCAGGTATTGAAATTTCTACAGGTCCACTTGGGCAAGGGATTGCAAATGCCGTAGGTATGGCTATTGCCGAGAAAAGGCTATCGGCGCACTTTAATAAAGAAGGTTTTCCTATCGTTAATCACTACACCTATGCATTATGTGGTGACGGATGCTTACAAGAAGGTATTTCTTACGAAGCTGCTTCTCTTGCGGGAACTTTAAAACTTAATAAGCTTATCGTATTGTACGATAAAAACGATATAACTATCGAAGGAAGCATCAATTTTACCTTTACCGAAGACGTTGCGCTTCGCCATAAAGCACAAGGTTGGAACGTAATAAACGTAAAAGACGCAACAAACTTAAACGAGCTAAAACGTGCTATTTCTAAAGCAAAAAAGCAAACGGAAAAACCAAGTTTGATTATTTGCAAATCAGTTATAGGTCACGGCTCGCCACTTGCAGGCAGTTCAGCAGTTCACGGCGCTCCACTCGGCAATGAAAATCTTGCAAAATTAAAAGAAAATCTCAATCATAACTACCCTGAATTTACAGTTCCAACTGAGATTAAAAGCCATTTAAATCGCATAATCAATAAAGGTAAAAAAACCGAACGCGAATGGAAAAAGCTTTTTAGGGAATATGAAGATAAATATCCTAATCTTGCAAAAGAATATAGATCTTGGCATAGCGGTAAGGTTGAAAACCTTATACCAGAAGAAATTAATAAACTTTTTACAAAAGCAGACGCAACACGTGGTGCAAGTTCAACAATTTTAAATTATATTGAAAAACAAATACCTTCTTTATTTGGCGGTAGCGCCGACCTTGGCCCTTCAAACAAAACTATAATGAAAAATCGAGAGTATTTTTCAAGTGAATCACCAAACGGTTCGAATATGCATTTTGGTATTCGCGAGCACGCTATGGCTGCAATTTGTAACGGTATTGCCGTTCACGGAGGATTAATCCCATACTGTTCAACATTTTTCTCGTTTAGTGATTATATGAAAAACTCAATTCGACTTTCAGCTTTAATGAATGCAAGAGTTATTTATATTTTTACTCATGACAGTATCGGTGTGGGTGAAGACGGTCCAACCCATCAACCTATCGAACAACTAACTGCCCTACGTTCAATACCAAATCTAAACGTTTTTCGCCCAGCAGATTCGGTTGAAACAACTTATGCGTGGATTCGAGCATTAAACACCAACGGTCCAACAGCTTTGGTTTTAACAAGGCAAACGGTTGCTCAATATTCAACTACTAACGAAGGCACTGCAAAAGGTGGTTACGTTTTACTTAATAGCACTAAAAAGACTCCTGATTGCATTTTAATTTCATCCGGTTCGGAAATTGAACTTTGTGTTAAAGCAAAAGAGTTGTTATCTAAAGAAGGTATTGATGCGAGAGTTGTTTCAATGCCTTGTATGGAATTGTTCGAACGCCAAAGCAAAAAATACCAAGAAAGCGTTCTTCCAAACGAAGTTAAAGCGCGTGTTTGCGTAGAGGCGGGATCTTCACCATATTGGTACAAATATGCAAAAGATAACGGTGAAATACTTTGTATCGATGAATTTGGATTATCAGCTCCATCTAACGTTTTATTTAAGCACTTTGGTTTTACTGCAGAAAACATTTGTGAATTAGCTAAAAAGAGTTTAGCAAAATAATTTAATTTTAAACAATAAATAAGTGGCTAACAAAATAGTTAGCCACTTTTGTTTTTTTTAAAATCACACTTAATATCAATGATTTTATTTGTTTTTATGTTAGACAAAATTACTTAATTAGATGCTTAATCTTTGTAGTCTAACGGTTTTTCTTCTTTTAAAGCAGATATATATTCACCGTATGATTTAT
>JAFWXT010000049.1 GCA_017522945.1 Clostridia bacterium | reverse complement strand
CCATGGCTCGGATACGTCAAGCTCTGTTGCGTTTTTCAATGCTGTCAGGCCATCGTATTCTGTTGTATCTTGTGGGGCTGATAATGATTACGGTCATCCAAAGCAAAGCGTATTACAAACGGTTTTATTTTATGGTAGTTCATTATACAGGACCGACCTGCAAGGCGATATTGTGTTTAGCGTAACCGCTGACGGACAATTATCACCACCGACCTGTTCAATAGAATATACCGGAAGCGATTTATACGTTGGACATTAATTCTATTAAAAAATACCTACGTTTGTAGGTATTTTTTTGTATTAATTTGCCGCTTAATTAATATATTATAGTATGTCTTCAGTTTCATTAAAAAAGCGGTTTAACGTTCATTTTATTGGTATAGGCGGTGTATCAATGTCAGCGCTTGCCAAATACTTGATTATTGATGGATTTATCGTAACCGGAAGTGATAAGGTATATACAAGCGAAATTCAGCTTTTAAGGGATATGGGTGCAAAAGTAATCATCGGTCATAAAGCTGAAAACGTAAAAAACGCAAATATCGTGGTATATAATTCAGCAATATCCGGGCAAAACGTGGAATTAAAGTATGCGCTCAAAAACAAAATCCCGATAATTTCACGCGCACAGCTTCTCAAAATGATTGCAAGGCGATTTAAGTTTAGGATTGGTATTGCCGGCAGTCACGGTAAAACAACAGTTACTTCAATAATTGCACATATTTTTATGTGTTCAAATTTGTCCTTTACCGCGCATATTGGCGGAAACGATAAAATTTTAGGCAATTTAGCAATGTTTGGCAAGCACATGTTTGTATCTGAAGTGTGCGAATTTAATAAAAATATTCGGCTTTTTGAGCCCGATTTAGCACTTTGCTTGAACGTTGATAACGATCACTTAAACTGTTATAGCGATATTAGCTTATTAAAAGATACTATGTTTGAGTACCTTGACAAGGCAAGCAGTAAAATAATAAATATTGATGACCAATATTTGAAATCTTACAAAAATTCTTCTTTAACCTTTGGGGTAACACAAGGTGATTATACAATTAAAAATGAACGCAAGTTAGAAAGCGGGCTAATTAATTTTGACGTATTTGAATACGGAAAGCATTTGTTAAGCTTGACATTAAACCCTAAAAATTATTATACGCATCATAACGTTTTAGCATCAATTTGCGTTGCTCGTGAGCTTAAAATCGCCAAGCAGCACATAATCAACGGATTTGATAGCTTTAGCGGAGTAGAGCGGCGTAACGAATATTTAGGTAGTTTTTCAGATAAACCAATATATATTGATTATGCACATCACCCGACTGAAATCAAAGTTGCACTAAATATTTGTGGCGATAATTTAGCACGAACGTTGGTTATATTTCAACCGCACACATATTCAAGAACACGACTATTATTTGAAGATTTTATCAACGTATTATCTGCATGTAATAACCTTATTATATATAAGACTTATGCCGCACGGGAAGATTTTGACTACGAAGGCAGCGCCGAAAGGCTTTCTAAAGCAATAAAGCAGGCTAATTATTATAATAATGAAGAAGATTTAGTTAACCATATTATAAAATATAAAGATAATTTTGATAAAATTTTGGTTCTTGGCGCAGGTGATTTATACATAACGTTTAAAAATTTGACAAAAAAAACCGTAGAATAGACTGCAATATACATAGGGATTTTTATAATTGTCAAGGATTGTATTATGGTAAAATAAATATATCCTTCTAGGCAAACACAACAAAACAAATATTTCTGAAAATTGTAGTCGTTTTTAGTTGACTTTATTGATTATAAAAAGTAAAATAGCATTAACTAAATATTTAGTTCGCAGTTTGGTTTTGCATTTTATGCAAATTAAAGGAAAGTTCGGTGAAAAGCCGTCGCAACAGTCATTACCGTAATTGAAGTTATTTCATAAGTCGGAGTACTTACCAAACACAAGCGAAGGTAAAGGCAGTTTTACTGTCGAAGCATTTTTTGAATTTGAAAAGTGTAGCCGTTTTTTGTATATAATAGGGATAGTATCCCTTTTTGCATATACGAAGATTGCTACACTTTTTTATTGTTCTACAATAAGAAAGTGTTTTTTTATTTGGAGTTTTATGTTAGAGAAAAAGTATAACAAGGAATATTGCATCGGTTTATTAAAGGAAAAGCAAAAATCGTTGCAGTCGCAAGGGATAATAAGATATCCAAAGCGTTCGGATTTTGAAGAGCGTGATGTGGTTGCTATTAAGGCTTTTTTTGGACCTTGGCCGAGAGCATTGGAAATTGCAGGTATTAAGCCACCGAGAGAAATAAACGAACAAGCAAAAGAAGAAAAGAAATTAAAGAAAAAACGCGCCAAGATTGAACGTATCAAAAATGCGGAAAAGGAAAAAGCCATTATTGATTTGGCTTTGTCGGAAGGCTTTGCGAAAGCAAAAATTATAAATACGGAACAAATTGTTTTTAATCCTGCGTTCAGACCTTATTGTGAAGAAAATTTATGTGGTCAATATGCCAAAAATTATTCTTGCCCGCCAGATTGTGGTACTCCAAAAGAGATGGAAGAACGAGTTTTAAACTATAAAAACGCATTAGTATTTGAAAGTCAATTTATTATAGAGGATTTAACGGATAAGGAACGCACGAAACAAGCAAAAGCGTGGCATAATTCGGCTATGCAAAGAGTTATAAAAAAGTTGCAAGATGAAGGCTTTGACGGCTTTATGATTGGGGCAAGCGGTTGCTCGTTATGTAGCCCTTGCAAATTAGTAAATAAAGAATCTTGTCCATTCCCCAAGTTAAAATTTTCTTGTATGTCGGCATATTGCATTTACGTAAAAGACCTTGCGGATAAATGCGGTATGAATTATGAATATAAAAATAACGTTTTATCCTTATTTGGTATGTACGTTTATAATTAAAACAATAAAAATCACGGTTTGAAAGGGGATTGCCCCAAGTAAAGTAAAAAGAAGATTCGGTTTGAATCCGAAACAACCGCCGTTGCTGTATTTTCCAAAGGAATAAGTCAGTATGCTTGCCGTGTTTTTAAGACGTGATATATTTTCGGCGTTGGAAATAATATCGCATACAAAACAAAATATTATCATTGTTTTGTTAAGTCTTAAAAATTGTAAAGGAGGCATATATGCGGTTGATTAAATTAAGAGAATAGTATTGTTTATATATTGTAAAAGAAAAATTGTCAAATGAAAAAAATAAAAATCAAGGAGATTACAAATGTTAAAGAAACTCACGACAATACTATTAAGTATTCTTATGTTACTTTTTGGCACAATCGGCTTGACGGCGTGTAAAATTACACCGCAAGATACGTATTATACCGTTACGTTTGAATTAAACGGCGGTAGTATAGAAGGAAAAGATTTAACGGAAAGCGTATCCATAAAAGAAAATACGGTTATTAACTTTTCGGAATACGTTCCGACGAAAACAGACTACTCGTTTGACGGTTGGTTATTAGGCGAAACTCTCTATACGACAACCGATACATTTACGGTAACGGAAGACGTTACTTTTAGCGCACAATGGACGGATTTAGTAGCTGAAGCGTTAGCAACGGCAAAAACTACTGCAAAAGCAAGTCTTGAAACTTACGTAAACGCAGAAGATTACCGCCTTGCACAAAAAGAAGAGCTTGCAACGGCGATTGCAAACGGCAAAACTGCGATTGATAACGCAACCGACGTGGCAGGCGTAGAAACTGCACTCACAAACGCAAAGACAGTTATTGATGAAATTAAAACGGACGCGGAACTTACTGCGGAAGAAACCGCACAAGCATTAGCAACGGCAAAAACTACTGCAAAAGCAAGCCTTGAAACTTACGTAAACGCAGGCGATTACCGTCTTGCCGAGAAAGAAGAACTTGCAACGGCGATTGCAAACGGCAAAACTGCGATTGATAACGCAACCGACGTAGCAGGTGTGGAAACTGCACTTGCAAACGCAAAATCGGTTATTGATGAAATTAAAACGGACGCGGAACTTACTGCGGAAGAAACTGCACAAGCTCTTACAAATGCAAAAACAACTGCAAAAGCAAGCCTTGAAATTTACGTAAACGCAGAAGATTACCGCCTTGCCGAGCAAGAAGAACTTGCAACGGAGATTGCAAACGGCAAAACCGCGATTGATAACGCAACCGACGTAGCAGGTGTGGAAACTGCTCTTGCAAGCGCAAAGACTGTTATTGATGAGATTAAAACGGACGCGGAACTAACTGCGGAAGAAACTGTACAAGCTCTTGCAAATGCAAAAACT
>JAFWXT010000048.1 GCA_017522945.1 Clostridia bacterium | reverse complement strand
GGGCATGACAGTTTTACGCTCAAGGTGACAGCCGTGCCGAATGGCACTATATAATATTAGCCATCCCTAAACCCGCACGGGTGCGGATTTCATCACGTTAGTGATTTCATCGCTTAGCGATTTATCTTGAACTTTAGTTCAAATTTCATTTCCCTTGTCATTCTGAGTGAAGCAATAGCGAAATCGAAGAATCTTGTTCGAGCGAAAGCGAGTTGTAACTATAACTCATATTAGACCTTTCGACTAACGCTCAAGGTGACGTTTAGACCTTTCGACTAACGCTCAAGGTGACGTTTAGATGTTTCGACTACGCGTGGGCATGACAGTTAAAACGTAGGCAAAAAAACACACTAAAAATAAAAACTAAATTTGAAAATACCGTTTTTTATTAAATTAAAAAGCGTTATATATACTAACAATAAGCAAAAGGACGATTGACTATGTTATACCCAAAAAGTAATAAATACCGCGAGGTATTTTCGCTTAACGGAATATGGAAGTTTAAGCCCGTTACCGATGATTTTGTTCCAACTAATGAAAGCGCCGATTCTCAGCTTATTCCAGTTCCTGCAAGCTTTAATGAAATAGTTACCGATAAAAATATAAAAAATTACGAAGGTAAAGTGCTTTACGAAACTACCTTCTCTTTTCCCGTTAATCAAAATAAACTATATAGGTTAAGAATAGGCGCAACAAGCCATAAGTGTGAAATTTATTTTAACGGCGAAAAAATAGGCGTAGGTATAAACGGCTTTTATCCTATTGATTTACCGCTTGAAAATTTACTTGAAGTTAACAGGCTTTCGGTTGTTATTGATAATAGGCTTACTTTCCAATGCTTACCAGTTGGTAGATTTGTAAACGGCAAGCAGGTAATTAATCACGACTTTTATAACTTTACCGGCATTCATCGCGACGTGCTTATTTATTCTTTACCTAAAAATTATATTAAAGATATTATCATTAACACAGTTGTTAACAACGATTACGAAAAAATTTCGGTTACAGTTGATACCGATTGCAAAAATATTAGTTACACCGTAATAAACGCTCAAAAACAAGTTGTTGTAAAAAGCGAAAGCGGTAATATTACTATTAAAAACCCAAATTTATGGTCGCCCGAAAGCCCTTATTTATATACTTTGATTGTTGAAACCGAATGTGATAAATACGAAGAGCGTTTTGGTATAAGAAAGGTTGAAGTTACTTCTACTGCATTTTTATTAAACGATAAACCAGTATATTTTAAAGGCTTTGGCTTGCATGAAGACTTTATTTTGTCGGGCAAGGGTAATAATTCTGCCGTTAATATTAGAAATTTCGAGCTTTTAAAGTGGATAAACGCAAACTCTTTTAGAACTAGTCATTATCCTTATAGCGAAGAAATTATGGACCTTGCCGACGAATACGGCATTTTAGTTATCGACGAAGTTCCCGCAGTTTGTATGAAATGGTGGGAAGGCTACAATTTTGGTGAAAACCGCGTTGATGAACAAACTAAAGTTTTACATAAAGAACTTATAAAACAGCTTATTGAAAGAGATAAAAACCACCCTTCGGTTGTAATGTATTCGCTTATGAACGAGCCTGAATCTGCCGAAGAAGAGGCGCGCGAATATTGTTTAGACGTTTTTGATTATACTCGCGCTTTAACAAAACTTCCGCTAACGTTTGCAAACTGCGCTTATTTTGGGCAATGCAAGTGTAGCGATATTCCCGACGTAATTTGTATAAATAGATACTACGGTTGGTATGATTATCACGCAGATATCGATTGTATTGCTAAGCATTTACAAAAAGAAATAACCGATTTTAATACAACTTATAATAAACCGGTATTTTTAACCGAGTTTGGCGCTGATACCGTTGAAGGGGTTCACTCGTTACCAAGTGAAACCTTCTCGGAAGAGTTTCAATTAGAAATTATTGAAGAAACTTGTAACGTTTTAGATAAATTGCCTTATTGCATTGGCGAACACGTTTGGCATTTGGCAGATTTTAAAACAAAGCAAGGTTTAACTCGCGTTCGCGGTAATCGTAAAGGCGTTTTTACAAGGGATCGTCAACCAAAAATGGCGGCACATTTCTTACGTAGGCGCTGGAAAAACTTTAATAAGTTTTAATTTGTTATTTTGTTTGTAATCTTAAGCCTGTCGAAGGATATAAAGAGACCTTTCGACTAACGCTCAAGGTGACAGCCGTGCCGAATGGCACTATATAATATTAGCCATCCCTAAACCCGCACGGGTGCGGATTTCATCACGTTAGTGATTTCATCGCTTAGCGATTTATCTTGAACTTTAGTTCAAATTTCATTTCTCTTGTCATTCTGAGTGAAGCAATAGCGAAATCGAAGAATCTTGTTCGAGCGAAAGAGAGTTGTAACTATAGCTCATATTAGACCTTTCGACTAACGCTCAAGGTGACATTGGCTACGCGTTAGTATTATATTTACTATAACAAGCGCATAACGACAATATAACATAGGTTTTAATTATTATAATTATGAAAAAAAGAAAAGATTGTTTTTTTGGTGTTCATTTTGACTTTCACTCTAATCAAACTGCTTTGGGTATTGGTGAAAAATTAGAAGAAAGCAAAATTCAAGAGTTTTTACGCACGGTTAAGCCTGATTTTGTTCAGTGCGACGTTAAGGGGCATGGAGGATATTCATCTTATCCAACTAAGTGCGGGTTTCAAACTCCTGCTATTAAAAAAGATATTTTAGCTATTTGGCGCAACGTTACTAAACAAGAAAACGTTGCGCTATATGCACATTATTCGGGTATTTTAGATGCTATTCAAGCAAAAATAAATCCCGATTGGTGCGTTTGCGATAAAAATGGAAATACCGACCCATACGCTATGAGTTCGTTTTCCGATTACGATGAAAATATTTTAATTCCACAACTTATTGAACTTGCCGTTGATTATAAGCTTGACGGCGCTTGGGTAGATGGTGAATGTTGGGCTGCAACTGAAGATTATTCTGCTCCTGCGCTTTTAGCTTACGAAAAAAGTGGCAAAGTTTTTTCTTTTAAAGACTTTCATCGTCAAGCATTTAGAAATCACGTTCAAAATTATTTAAATAAAGTTAGGGAAGTTGCTCCAAATTTTGAAATAGCCAGTAACTGGATGTACACCCAACAAATGCCCGAAAAACCAACCGTTTCAATCGATTTTATTTCGGGTGACGTTATTCCTATGGAAACTTACAACGCCACCAAGTTTGGCACGCGCGTTATTGCTAACCAAAATAAAACTTGGGATTTAGCAAGTTGGTCAACCGATTTTTATTTGCACTACGAAAAATCGGCGTTGCAACTTTGCACCGAAGCGGCGGATATAATCGCTATGGGTGGCGCTTTTCAGGTTTATTGCGTGCAAGATTATAAAAGCTTTATGCAAAACGAAACCTATATTCCAACCCTTAAAGAAATTGGCGAGTTTTGTAAGGCAAGGCAAGAATTTTGCCACCATGCAAATATAAGAAAGGAAGTTGGCGTTTTAATTTCCGAAAAAGGGTATTTTTGCGAGCGCGATAGATTGTTTGGGCGTGGTGGTATTCACACCGATAGCGCAAGTGGCTTAACAGTTGCTTGTTTAGAAAATCAATATTCTACTGAAATTTTATTGGGTTATAACGCTTTAGAACAAGATATTTCGGGATATAAAGCCATTATAATTCCTGAACTTAAAGAAATCGAGCCAGAACTAAAGCAAAAACTTTTGTCTTATGCAAAAGCTGGCGGTGCGCTTATTATTATAGGCGCGCACTCATCTAAGCTGTTTGCAAGCGAATTTGGTTACGGTAACCAAAGTTTAAAAACCGATGAAGTTATTGCACAGTTAATTATAGATAATAAAAAACTTACCGTTGAATGTGATTTTACCTTATTTAACGGTGATAGCTTGCATCAAGCTAAATTAGCAACCACTTCGGGCGAGGGGCTTGGCGTTAAACAAAGCGTTTTCGGTGGCGCGGGCGGAAGCTGGCCGTTGCCACGCGTTCAGTTTGACACTTCTGTTGTAGGTAGTATGGTTAAGCCTTACGGAAAGGGCAATATTGCGATTGTTCCATTTGATTTGGGCGAGCAATATTTAAACTTTAAAACCTATCAAATGCGTGATATGCTTGGTGAAATTATTAGCAAATGTTATACTGAAAAAATGGTTAAAACTAATACTCATTTGGTTGAAATCGTTTTAACCGAGAAAAACGGTAGAGAGTTTATAAATCTAATCAATTTAGGAATAGGTAAAGTTGCAGGCGAAGTTAAAACATACGACGAATCGCTACCTATTCACAATTTAAAAGTTGAATATTTGCGCGATAAAAAACCAAGCAAAGTAATATTACTTCCTGAAAACAAAGAACTTGAATTTAGTTATAATAACGGAAGAGTTTGTTTTGAAATCGAAAAGCTCGATATTCACTCGATAATCGAAATAATTGACTAAAACTTTGTTTAAATAAATAGAAGATATTTATATGAAATTTCAATTTTTAAGCGTTAACAATTTAAGTCCTAAAGGGTGGTTAAAAAATCAACTTGAATTACAAGCTACAGGCTTGCACGGTAATTTGGATAAAATTTGGCCAGACGTTAAGCAAAGTAAGTGGATTGGCGGTGATAAAGAAGGCTGGGAAAGAATGCCATATTTTTTAGATGGCTTTATACCACTTGCCTATCTTGTAAACGACCAAGATATGATTTCGCGAGCTAAAAAATATATCGATTGCATTTTAAACTCTCAACTTGAAGACGGCTGTTTTTATCCCGCAGGCGATAAGAATAATTTTAATAGGGATATTTGGTCGCTATTTTTGTTGCTTAAGGTTTTAGTTGTTTATCACGATTGTTCTAATGATAATCGCATAGAAGGCGCAGTTTATAATGCGCTTAAATTCTTAGATAAATATATCGATGCTTTTACGCCGTATAACTGGGCGGGTGCGCGCTGGTTTGAATGCGTTATACCTATCAATTGGCTTTATCAAAGAAAAAAAGAAAATTGGCTTATAATCTTAGCTAAAAGGCTTAAATGCTTTGGTTTTGATTATCAGTTGCTTTATCCTGAATGGAAGCGTATAAAGCCTATTTGGGCGCTTGATAGCCACGTTGTTAATATTGCTATGGCGTTAAAGAGCGAAGCTGTGTATTGTAATCCTATGGGAACTAAACCAAAAGGGCTTGCTGAAAAAATGCTAAAGGTTTTGTTTAGGTATCACGGCACGGCATACGGGCATTTTACAGGTGACGAGTGTTTATCGGGTAACAGCCCTTCGCAAGGTAGCGAGCTTTGCGGTATAGTTGAAGCGATGTATAGTTACGAATGGCTATTTGCTATAACTGGCGAGTCAAAGTGGGGTGATTATTTAGAAAACCTTGCTTTTAACGGCTTGCCTGCAACTATTTCCGAAGATATGTGGGCGCATCAATACGATCAACAAGTAAATCAAATCGCTTGCATAGATTTTTTAAATCCTATATTTAGAACTAATCGTGGTGACGCAAACTTATTCGGTTTAGAGCCGAATTTTGGTTGTTGTACTTCAAACTTTGGGCAAGGGTGGCCTAAGTTTGCATTATCTTCTTATATGCAAGAAGATGATTCGCTTGTTATTTTATCGCCAGTGCCTATGCAAATAAACTTTAATGGCAATATAGTAACAGTTAATTCCGAGTATCCATTTAGAAAGGTATTTGAAATTTCGGCGCAAAAAGACGTTAAAATTAAATTGCGTATTCCATCTTGGTTAAACTTAGAAAATTTAAGTGAGTATAAAATAGAAAAGGGTTTTGCTTTAATAAATTTGAAAGCTAGCGAGAAGGTAACTTTTAAATATGATATGAAGCCACTTTTGGTTGATAGATTTTCAGGTAGAAAATGCCTTAAATACGGGCCGTTATTATTCGCGTTACCTATTGAAAGCAAATGCGAAAAATTGGAGTACGTTAAAGATGGCGTAGAAAGAAAATTTCCTTATTGCGACTATACTTTTACTCCTATATCGGCTTGGAATTACGCGTTTTGTGGCGATAGTTTTAGCGTTGAAGAATTGCCATATAAAAACGCTTTTAGTAGGGCTAATCCACCTATAAAAATTAAAGCGGATTTTTTCCCTGTTAAATGGGGATATGAAAAGGGGCATCAATTGGTTGCAAGTAAAAACGCAGGAAATAAGATTGTAGGCGAGCGACAAAGTTTATTTATGCAACCTTACGGCGCAACTTATTTAAGAATAACAGAAATGAATAAGGTAAATCCTTCTTCTAAATAAAAAATTAAATTTAAATCAACCGTTAGTTACTTTGTAACTAAATTATAGTGATTATAGTATAACGGAAATAATGGTATGAAAAAGCAAGAATTTTACAATCCACAATTTGAAAGAGAAAATTGGGTTAGTTTAAACGGTGAGTGGAGTTTTCAAATATTATCTCCACTTATGAATAAAAAAAAGAAAATTAACGTTCCATATTGTCCCGAATCTAAGGCTTCGGGTATTGAGTATAAGGATTTTATAAAAGAGTGTGAATATTCTTTAGATTTTAATGTTAACTCTTTTAAAGATAAAAGCGTTATTTTGCACTTTGGCGCTGTTTATTACGAAGCAATAGTGTTCGTTAACGGTAAAAAAGTTGGTAGGCACTTCGGCGGATATACACCTTTTTCTTTTGATATTACAAGCTTTGTTAACGAAGGAAAAAATAATTTATCGGTTAAAGTCTTTAGCGATTTAACCGCAAATCAACCTTCGGGCAAACAAAGCCGTAAACCAATGTCTTACGGTTGTTTTTACACTCGCACTACGGGGATTTGGCAATCGGTTTGGCTTGAGTACGTGCCTAAAAGACACCTTGAATACCTAAAATATTTTCCAAATATTAACGATTGTTCGGTAAACGTTGAAGTTGGTGTAAAAGATGAAGGCAAGATAAATATCGAAGTGTTTTATAACGGTAAGCAGGTTGGAAAACACGAAGATTACGTAAAAATTAAGGGCGTTTATACCATTAAACTTTTAGAAAAGCATCTTTGGGAAGTGGGTAACGGCAGGCTTTACGACGTTAAAATTTCTTACGAAGAAGATAATGTAAGCAGTTATTTTGGGCTTCGCGAAGTTAAGTTTGACGGAATGGATTTTTTACTTAACGGAAAAAAAGTGTTCCAAAGCTTTGTTTTAGATCAAGGTTATTATAAAAAGGGCGTTTATACGCCAAGTGACGATAACGAAAGGCTTAACGATATCAATAGCGCTATATCTTTAGGATTTAACGGCTCAAGATTGCATCAAAAGGTTTTTGAACCAAGATATTTATACCTTTGCGACAAGCTTGGTCACATGGTTTGGGGTGAGTTTGCAAGCTGGGGCATTAAATATGATAATTTAGATGCTTTAGGTACTTTTATAAGCGAATGGACAGCGGTTATTGAAAGAGATTTTAACCACCCAAGTATAATTTTGTGGTGTCCACTTAACGAAACTTGGCGTGATTTAGATGATAATAGAAAAACTCGCGACGTAAGGTTTATTGATAGCGTTTACCAAGTAACTAAGGCTTTAGACGGTACTAGACCTTGTGTTGACGTAAGCGGTGGATATCACGGTCATAACACCGATTTATATGATTTTCACTGCTACGAAAGTTATGAAAATTTACAAAAATATTTAAATGAACTAACTGAAGAAGGTAAGTTAGAAGTTCCACTTTTATACGATGATGATGAAAAACAGTTGTTTTACGTTAAAGGTTTGCCTGTAAACGTAAGCGAATTTGGCGGAATACAATTTGCAAAAGATAAGGCTTTAAGCCAGGTTTCATCGGTTAACGAAGGTGCTGTGCAAAGTACTGAAAGTTGGGGATACGGCGAAGGCACAACCGATGAAAACGCTTTTGTTGAAAGATATAAAAAGTTGGTTGAACTAATAAAATCGTATAGTGAAATAAGTGGTTTTTGTTATACGCAGTTATACGACGTAGAACAAGAAGAAAACGGCTTTTTTACTTATGACAGAAAGCCTAAATTATCACAATCAGCAATTGAACAAATTTGTGAGTGCAATAAAAAATAATTTTTAAAGCGAGATAATAGCTATGCTAAATAATCATTTATTAGTAACTACAAATCCTATAGCAAACGATAAAAATATTATTCTTTGGGGTAATTATAGAATAACCGTTTTGCAAGATAGACTTTTCCGTATTGAATATAGTGAAAACAAAAAGTTTAGAGATGAAGCAACTCAAAGCGTGTGGTATCGTAATATGCCAGAGCAAAAATTTGCGTGCGAAGAAAGGGAAGGCAAATTATATGTAAAAACTATGGCTTGCTCTTTAATAGTTGCTAAAAAACGCAAGGATTGTAGAATTGAAATTGTGGCGGTAAATTATTAAAGCTTGATAACGCAAGCAACTTGATGGGCACTTATAGAACGCTTGACCGCTACGACGGTGAATATTATATCGATAAAGAAACGGGCGAAAGAAGAAAAATTAAATTAGGCTTTGGTGTTTGTTCAAAAAATGGGGTGGCGGTGCTTGACGACTCTAACTCGTTAACCTTAAGTAAGCAAGGTAATTTGCTTCCAGATTTATACGACGGCTCAGATGAATACGTATTTGCTTACGGCAACGATTACCGCTCGGCAGTAAAAGCGCTATATATGATTACCGGAAAAACACCTTTAATTCCGCGTTTTGCGCTTGGTAACTGGTGGAGCAGATACCACGTTTATACCGACAAAGAATATTTAAGGTTGCTTAATTCTTTTGAAGAGCAAGAAGTTCCTTTAACGGTAGCAACGATTGATATGGATTGGCACTACTCAAACAAGCAAGAAATGGAAGATTTATATCACGTTACCGAACTTGGAAGGTTTAATAAAGAATATATAGGCGCACTTAACACTACTTGGACGGGTTATACTTGGAATAAGCGTTTATTCCCAGACTATAAAGCTTTCTTAAAGAAAATTAAAGATAAAAATCTTAAAATAACACTTAACTTGCATCCTGCCGATGGTATTCGTTATTGGGAAACTCAATACGAAGATATGTGTAAGGCGTTGGGGCAAGATCCATCGGAAGCTAAATACGTTCCTTTTGATATTGCAAATACCGAGTTTGTTAACGCATATTTTGATATACTTCATAAGCCTTATGAAGAAGACGGCGTAGGTTTTTGGTGGATAGACTGGCAACAAGGAACAAATTCAAAAATGCAGGGGTTAGATCCACTTTGGGCGCTTAACCACTATCATTATTTAGATAATGCAAAAAATAATTCTCAACCGCTAATTTTATCGCGTTATTCGGGAATAGGCGCACATCGTTATCCCGTTGGTTTTTCAGGCGATACCTTTATTACTTGGGAAACTTTACAATATTTGCCCGAATTTACTGCAACCGCTACCAACGTGGGCTATACTTGGTGGAGTCACGATATAGGCGGACATATGGGCGGTTTTAAGGATGACGAAATGTATTTACGTCATATTCAATTCGGCGTATTTAGCCCTATAAACCGTTTACACTGTAGTTGTGCAGAAATTCAAACCAAAGAACCTTGGGCGTTTGGAAACGGCGCAGGAGCGCTTGTAAAAGATTGGATGCGCTTGCGTCATCGCTTAATTCCTTATTTATATTCTTCAGCATATAGAACTAATAGTGAAGGCTTGGGTTTAATTGAACCGCTTTATTACGAATGGGATTTGCCTTTAGCTTATAAATATAAAAATGAATATTTATTTGGTGGTCAATTGCTTGTAATTCCAGTTACATCAAAGGCTAAAGCAGACGGTTTTGCGCATGTTAAGGCTTGGATTCCTGAAGGCAAGTGGACGGATATTTTTACCGGTGCGAAATATAACGTTTCGGCAGGCGGTAAAGAATTAACTTTATATCGAGAAATGGAAAGTATTCCAGTTCTTATAAAAGAAGGTGGAATTTTACCGTTATCTTTAGATAAAGGAAATTCAGTTAATAACCCTAAAAATATGGAAATTAACGTATATTCAGGCAACGGCAGTTATGAATTGTATGAAGACGGCGCAGTTGAAAATAAAAGCGGTGTTCATTTTACAAAGTTTGTAAGCGACTTTGTTGCTTTAGAAAACCAAGTGAAGCAAACTTTAACTATTTCAACTTATGGTGATAGTTCAGTAGTTCCTAAAACTCGTAAATTCGCTATTCGATTCAAAGATATTTTTGATGGCGCTGTTAGTTTATTTGTAAATGGTAAACGTTTAGAGAGTGAAGAAATTTTAACAAATTGTACGGCTATTGACGTAGCTATCGAGCCAAACAACGAGTATAAAATCGAAGTAGTTTATACTCCACAAACAAGAACAGAAGAGTTGATAGAATATGCTAAAAAGATTTTAATTTGTGGTCGCGAAAGTACGGCGAAGAAGGCTGATTTATGGTTACAATTGATAAAAATTCAAGGTGAAGAAGATTATTTAAAGGTAATTGAAGAAACTGATTTAATAAAAACTTCTCTCAAGTTAAGATTAAAAGAAATTTTATAAAAAATTTACGTTATAATAATAAAACCGAGTGGATTAAAAAAATCCGCTCGGTTTTTTTTAGGTGTTGCACTTGATAGTATAATTCACCCAAACAACAAAAAAAGCAAGTACTTAATTGTACTTGCTTTTTTTGTGGCGGAGGTGAAGGGATTCGAACCCCTGTGGGCTGTTAACCCAAACGGTTTTCAAGACCGCCTCGTTATGACCGCTTCGATACACCTCCGTATATGAACTTGAAAGCAAAAATTATTGCTCTCAAAGTTTGCTTATTGATTATACATTAAACTAAAATAAAAATCAAGCAAATTTAACCTATTTTTGATTATTTTTATTAAATTTGTTTTGCTTTTTGTTTCTATCTATGTTAAAATAATAACTATGAGTGAAAAATTGGTTGTTGAACAAAAAAATATTGAGCTTGAATCACAAGAAATAATTAAAAATAACGATATCTTTAAACGAAAGCCTTATTTGTTACCACTTTGTTTATATGGTGGGTTGGCTTTCTTTATATTTGTAATTTTTGGTATTTTTCTTTATATAAATAACGTTTATCCTTTTGGTAACGCTTGTATATCAAGTTATGACTTGCTTGCGCAAATAGTTCCGTTTATCGAGCATTTTTACGACGTATTTGAGGGACGTTCTTCGTTATTCTATTCTTACGCTGCGGCTGGTGGGGTAGATTTGTTCGGTTCGTTGGCGTATTGTTGTGTTAGCCCATTTACCTTTATATTTTTGCTATTTGGTAGGGGAAACGTTTATTACGCAACTTCAATCGTATTGCCTTTAAAAATAGCTTGCGTATCATTTGCAGGGCTTTATTACGTTAGAAAACGCTTTAAAAATATTCCTATATTTTTGCAATTAGCACTTGCACTTTCTTATGCGTTTTGCGGATATTTGTTTGTTTCAAATACTTATATCAACTGGGTAGATTTGCTTATATATTTACCATTTTTAGCTTTAGGTTTTAAGCAAATAGTTGATACGCGAAAAAAATCCTTGTTCGTAGTGTCACTATGCTTGATGATTTATACAACCTTTTCAATATCCTCATTTTCGCTATTTATTATTTATCCAATAATAGTTTTATACGCACTTATCGTGTGTAACGGATATGATAGAAAAGAAGTTTTAACCGACGTTGTTTTGGCTTTACTATTAGCAATCTTTTTTGCACTTCCTATTTTATTACCATCCCTTCGAGCGTTTTTGGTATCGGGTAGAAAATCGGGTATGTTTGAAAACCTCGATAAAGAATATTCGGCTAGCGCCTTATATAGCAAAGTTTCATATATTTTTACCGACGGTTTAACTTTGTTTTTTACCTTGATGTATTTCATTAAAAATGGACTTAAGCGACCTATAGACCGATTTCTTGCGCTTGCAGGCATACTTTTATTAGTTCCTATCTTTTTTGATGAAAGTATGAATCTTTTAAACTTTGGCTCGTATATGAGTTACGCGTTAAGATTTGGATTTTTAAACGGTTTTTATTTCTTTTTCGTTGCAGGTTTATATTTTAACGAGTTTTACGAAGAGCGTTTACAAAGTGTAAGTTCTCATTCGGTTTTGCAAACTTCATCAAACAAAAAATATAGCGTAAATTTATACGTTCTTCTTATGCTTGTATTGATCGTGGGGTTTATCGTCGGGCTTTCTTTTCTTGTTGTTGGTATTCAAAATGAAAGCTTTACACAAAGCTTTGGCGGTAGGTTTGCCCATTCGTTAGGTGGGCTTGAAGCAACTGCTATTGTGTTTGGTTGTATGGCGTTAATCGGCTTATTGGGCACTTTATTTGTAAAATATAAAAAATTTAATACAAAAATTTTAAGTTTTATTTTGCTTCTTTCGGTGTGTGTTCAAACTGTATTTTACGGCGGATATTTGGTTGTTGGTAACTATTATAATCCATCGCGATACACAAAAATTGGCGCTCTTACTAATTACGTTAACAAACTGGAAAATGATGGCGCGCAAACGCGTATTAAAATGAACGAAAATTTTATTACTGCTTGTTATCCTTTTGTATTTAAAACTAACGGATTTAGTATTTTCTCATCGGTAGTTGATAGTACGAACTTTGTTGCTCCAACTATATTTGGATATTCGGGTAACGGAAAAAACTCAATGAAGAGTTACGGTGGTAAATTTTTTGGTGACTGCATTTTTGGTTATAAATACCTAATTGTTAACGATGCTTTTACTCGCTCTTATCTTAAAGAACTTGATGTTTACGATCAACTGCTCGATAAAAATGGTAATATTATTGACGTTGGTAGTTATAAACTTTTTGAAAACGAATACGCTTTTCCGCATGCATTTGCCGTTCCGGGCGGAGTAAGTGAATATGAAAAAGGCTCTCTTGCTTATTCGTACGATTCATTGTTAAAAGCCTTAGGTGGAGAAAACTTTGGTATTGAATGGATTGACGTTGAAATTAGTGAAGAACCAAAAGATCCTGGTGTATTTCATGTTAAAATTCCAGTAAATGATGCAGGAAATTACTTTTTTGTTAGTGAGTTTTCAAACCTTAACAATATTTCTTATACAAGAAGTAAGCCATATAATGAAGAGAATGCTAAAAAACTTATAGCTTCGCCTGAGTTTTCGCTGGGTTATGGTAGCAGTGGTAGTTATAACATTTATCTTAAATCAAGTGCAGTGCCTTTATCTCAAACTAAGGTGGAAAATGCTTGTAAGGCATTTAGGGTAACCGACGAACAAGTTAAGAAAATATCAAAATTAGCTAATGAACAACAGGTTGATTTTAATATAGCACCTAACGTTATAAGCGTTAACCTTTCGGCAAGTAAGGGTGAAAAAATATTTTTAAATTACGTTGCGCTTGATGGGCATACTCCTTACGTTAACGGCAAAAAAGTTGACTTTATTGAAAACGAATTAAACTTTATGTATTTTGAACTTGAAGAAGGCGAAAACAACGTTAAAATCGTTTATCAATCGCCTTACGTAAAGTTTATTTTGATAGGAATAGCTCTTGCAATTATTTTTGCAGTTGCATATTATTTCTTGGTTATTCGCGGTAGAAAGTTTGTTAGAACATTTAAAAATACAATCTTTTATTTGGGTTTAGCCGTAGGTGCTTTGGTGCTTGTATTCTTCTTTGTAATGCCAGTTTGTGTTTGTGCATATAAGAGCATAAAAATAGGAATTCAAGCCGTGATGGCGTTATTTTAAATTAAAAGGCTCTATCACAAAAAGCGCTTGATAAAATACATTTTTTATGCTGCGCAAAAGTTTGTTATTTGCTTTATTAAAAAATTAGCTAATTGTTGTAACATCGCCTTAAATAAAAAAACAGCACTCAGTGAGTATATCTCATTGAGTGCTAATTTTTTTGTAAAAGTTGCGTTAATCAACTTATAGATAGGCTTTTTTTATTTGGTTTTTAATAATCTAAAGGTTTTTTAACGCCCTTGAACACCTTAAAAAACGGCACGAAAAGGCACGCTGAAGAAATTGCCGTGCAAATCACTTGAGAGGACATAACGGGTAGCGAAGCGTAAAAATATAGCTTTGTTGCCTTGGGTGAATATCCGTTGTAAAGCGGAGTGATTATATCGTCTAATAGGGTGAAAAGCGCGGTAAAAGCGCAGGCAAGTATAACTATTAAGATTACGTTTTTTAATTTAATATTCAAATTTTTGCCTATTTTTCCAAAAGTAAAAGTCAATAGGTTATAATAGATTAAATATAAAATCAAAACGGTTGGTAAAGCGCCAAAAATAAACTGTCTTAAAAGCGAAAATGCGGTAGCACATAGCATTCCGCGTTTGCTACCCATAGCGCAAGAATAACTTATAAAAAGCATGGTAACAAGTTCGATGCCCGGTATTGCTGAAAGTATAAATTGGCTTGCTATAAGTAGCGCTACAAAAACAGCCATAAAAGCGCATTCTTTTGCCGTTGTTTTAAAAGTTCCCATTTTAATTTCCTATTTTAGAAAGACCAGTGTTCATAAGCCCAAACGTAGTATTCGCCTGCTTTGAGTTTTAAAGTTGACGCGCCAACTGCTGCTTGACCAAAAACTCTGCCTTGATAAGTTAGCGAGCCGAATTCTGTGCTTGAAAGATCTTCGTCAGAGGTGTAAAGCATCCAAGAATAACCTTCGTTACCGTTTGCAACTTCAGCCACTCCGTTTATCGAAGTAACGTATGCGCCGTAGCCACCGTCAAAGGATTCAAAGCTTACCTTACCTTCGCTTTGAAGTTTTGCTAAAAGGTCGAGCGCATTTGCGTTTTGGGTAGTTTCGGTAACCTTGATTACCAGTAACTCATCGGTGCATAATTCGATTTCTGCATTGATGGTAGGTTGTTGTGTGCTTGCATTGTTACACGCGGTTAGCGCGGTAAGAATACAAATGAGTGTTAGGGCGAGCGATAAAATTTTTTTCATGTTTTTTCTCCTTTTTTGTTTTTTTTGAAAAATTAAAAAATCGCTTCAACCCAAAGGAAAAAGCGAAAAAAGGAACAACGAAAATAGCGCAAAGTAGTTTTGCGACTTTTTAAGACCCTTCCACATCCCCTTGGAATTGCTTAAAACGAAATTAGGCAGGTCTCCCGGCTTACAACACCTTGAAAAATACAAGTTCTGTTTTTATCCTTCCCACAAAAGAGCAGTGAATAAAAACGGGTGTTCTTACGGTTGCGGGGGCAGCGAGGCAAAAATCCTTCTTCCCTATTAAAGGGCTTAACTAAAAGCTCTACCTAAAAACGTTATATTGTGTTGGTATTATAACCCCAAAAAAGCGAAAAGTCAATAATATTTTGAAAAAAAACAAAAATTAGTTGTTTGGGTTGTTTGATTTTGCTAAAATTGAGTAACTTATATATAATATATATAAATAAATTTAAAAAAGATTAAAAAAAATGTAAAAACGGGTAAAAAAACCTTGACAATATAAGCGATATAGTGTAAAATGTATTAGCATCTCGTCTTGGGGTGTTAATTTTATGTTTAGTAGATTTTCGGCTACAAGCTGTTTAATCGAGGGAAGGTAAAAAATGGCTAAAGGTGTAAGAACAAAAATTACGCTTGCATGCACAGAATGCAAACAACGCAATTACGACGTTTACAAAAACAAGAAAAACACTCCTGATAGATTGGAGTTAAATAAGTATTGCCCATTCTGCAGAAAGCACACAGCGCATAAGGAAACAAAATAATTTTAGATTATCTCTACCGCGCCGTTAAATTCGGCGGGTAGTTGTTCCGTGTGCAAAAAAGTAATTAAAGAGGTTCAAAATGAGCGAAGAAAAGAAAGTTGTTAAAAAAGATAAAAAACCTAACGCTGTAGTTAGATTTTTTAAATGGATAGGTAGAAAGTTTAAGGAAATGTTTTCTGAACTTAAAAAGGTTACCTGGCCTGATTTTGCAAAAGTTATGAAGCAAACCGGTATCGTACTCGGTGTTGTTTTCGTATTCTTAGTAGTTGTTACCGTTATCGACTTCGGTTTTCAAGAATTACTAACTCTTGTTAGTCCTAAATAATAACGAGGCGAGCTATGCAAGAAAACAATAGTGCAAAATGGTACGTAATCCATACTTATTCTGGTTATGAAGCTATGGTTAAGGATAGTTTGGAAAAGTTGATTGAAAACAACAACTTAGGCGATACTATTCTTGATATCAAAATTCCTATGGAACAAACCATCGAAGAAAAAAACGGCAAGAAAAAAGTTGTTTTAAGAAAGCTTATTCCTTCTTACGTTTTTATCAAGATGATTTTTAATAACGATTTATGGTACGTTATTACAAATATTAAGGGCGTAACCGGTTTCGTTGGTCCACAAGGTAGATTATTGCCTTTAACTGCCGACGAAGTTAGACGTATGGGTCTTGAAACCAAAGCAGATATCGAATCAATTGATTTTGCTGTTGGTGATAACGTAAAAATCGTTTCAGGTCCGCTTGAATCTTTTGTAGGAAGTATAAATTCGCTCAACTTTGCAAGCCAAAAAGCAAGTGTTAAGGTTAATATGTTTGACCGTGAAACCGACGTTGAACTTGATTTCGTTCAAATTCAAAAAATCGGTTAATCCTTGTTTTTGGTGTATGGGCAAGCTTGCCCATTATATATTATATAAATAAAGTCGCGCGTGTGCGCGCAATAAAACGCTTTAAACCGCTATTGCGGTAAAAGTGGGAGAGTCGCCAAAATCACTATCGGGCGTACTCGTTATTTACCACTATAAATGGAGGAAATATTATGGCAAAAAAAGTTACTGCAGTTGTTAAATTGCAATTACCAGCAGGCAAGGCAACTCCAGGTCCACCTGTAGGTTCAACACTTGGTCCTCACGGTATTAACATTCCGGGTTTCACCAAAGAATTCAACGCTAAAACATCTGCACAAGCAGGGTTAATTATCCCATGCGTAATTACTATCTATCAAGATCGTTCATTCACATTCATTCTTAAAACTCCGCCTGCACCTGTTCTTATTAAGAAGGCTTGCGGTATTGAGAGTGCCAGTGGCGTTCCCAACAAGCAAAAAGTTGCAAAACTTACTAAAGCACAGGTTGAAGAAATTGCGAAAATTAAGATGGTTGATACTAACGCGGCATCACTTGAAGCTTGTATGTCTATGATAGCAGGTACTGCTCGTTCTATGGGCGTTACTGTTGAAGACTAACAAACTACTCTATAGGTCGATTATCACGGCTTTGAGTTAATTTTTAGTAACCGTAAAATCTCACACGACGGTTGCAATTGGTGGGAGAGCGCAAAATTATCGCTCGTTTGACCACAAGGAGGTTTTTATAATTATGAAAGTAGGAAAAAGATATGCAGAATGCCTAAAGGCATACGACAAAACTAAACTATATGAAGTAGAAGAAGCTATCGACGTTGTTTTAAATACTTCAAAAGCTAAATTCGATGAAACAGTTGAATTACACGTAAGACTTGGCGTTGACCCAAAACAAGCTGACCAACAAGTTCGTGGCGTTATCGTATTACCTAACGGTACTGGTAAAAGCGTTAAAGTTCTTGTTATCGCTAAGGGAGACAAGGCTGATGCTGCTACTGCAGCTGGTGCTGATTACGTTGGTGCTGAAGAATTAGTTATGAAGATTCAAAAAGAAAACTGGTTCGATTTCGACGTTGTTATCACAAGCCCAGATATGATGGGTGTTGTTGGTAGAATCGGTAAACTTTTAGGTCCTAAAGGCTTAATGCCTAACCCAAAATCAGGTACAGTTACTCCTGACGTTGCTAAGGCTGTTAAAGACGTTAAAGCCGGTAAAGTTGAATACAGACTTGATAAAACAGCTGTTGTTCACTGTATCATTGGTAAGAAGAGCTTTGGTAAAGAAAAATTACTTGAAAACTACAATGCTCTTTTAGATGCTATCGTTAAAGCTAAACCAGCTGCTGCAAAGGGTACTTACTTAAAGAGTATTGCTCTTGCTTCAACAATGGGTCCTGGCGTTAAAGTAAGCACAAAAGGTAACTAATTGAAACCAAAAATTTTTGTAAACCCCTTTAAAACGGTTGACAAAATTTTTAACTAATGTTATACTACCATAGTAAAAATTAAATAGCCGAAGAAAGCCGGTCTTAATTGTTTTAAATAACAAACCTGCCGAGGTAGCATTTATTATAATAAGGTTATAACGCCCTTATGCTATTTTTCGGTGGCATAAGGGTTTTCTTTTGGTCCAAATAATATCGGAGGTGAAAAAGTTGTCAGCAAATCTCGAACTCAAAAAACAAGTTGTTGAAGAAATAACCAGCAAGATTCAAAACAGCAAATCGGTTATTTTAGTAAACTATAAGGGATTAACTGTTGCAGAAGTAACCGAATTACGTAACTCTTTCCGTAAAGCTAACGTTGAATACAAAGTTCTTAAAAACACGTTAGTAAGAAAGGCTTTCAATGAAATGGGCATTACAAGTTTCGATGCTGATCTTAACGGTCCAACAGCCGTTGCTTTCGGGGCAGACGAAACAGGTGCAGCAAAAATCGTTGCTGAAGCATCTAAGAAATACGGCGATAAGATCTCTGCAAAGAGCGCTTTCGTTGATAATGCTTACGTTGATGCTGCTGGTGTTAAGGCTTTAGCTGCAATGCCATCAAAGGAAGAATTGATTGCAAAGATGCTTGGTTCAATGCAATCTCCAGTTACAAAGTTCGCTGGCGTATTATCTGCAACTCTAAGAAGCGTTGTTCTTGCGCTTAACGCAATCGCTGAAAAAAAGGCGGGAGCTAACTAATTAAAAACAAAAACTAACGAAGGTAGCTTTAACTTCTTAAAAACGTAAAGCAAAAAAAATATTATTAAATTAAAAAAATTTATAAAAATCGGAGGATAATTAAAATGGCTGATATTGCAAAATTAATGGAAGAAATTAAAGGTTTAACAGTTTTAGAACTTAACAACTTAGTTAAGGCACTTGAAGAAGAATTTGGTGTAAGCGCTGCTGCTCCTGTAGCTGTTGCTGCTGCTCCTGCAGCTGCTGCTGATGCTCCAGCTGTTGAAGAAAAAACTGAATTCAACGTTGTATTAAAGGATTTCGGCGCTAACAAGATTGGCGTTATCAAAGTAGTTCGTGAAATCACTGGTCTTCCTTTAGGTGATGCTAAGGCTTTAGTTGAAAAGCTTGGCGTTATTAAAGAAGCTCTTCCTAAAGATGAAGCTGAAAAGTTAGTTGCTAAGCTTAAAGAAGCTGGTGCTACTGCAGTTGCTGAATAATAACTTTTTAAAAATTAATTCCCAAGGTTGTTCCTTGGGAATTTTTTTGTTTAATTTTTCGTTTTATTTGATAATACCTTTAAAAATATTTTAAATAAATTTTTATTATCTTCGCTTAAAGCGTTAAATTGAGTTATAATTTCCTCAGCATCTTCGGTTAAAATATTGTGTTTGGCTTGTATATGGTTATTATTTAAAAGATAATCAATCGAGCAATCGTAGATTTTTGAAATTTTAACAAGCATATCGGGTGGTGGTTGAGTGATGCCGTTTTCGTAATTTGCATAACCTTGTCGCGTCATATTAAGTTTTTTCGCTATATAGGCTTGTGTAAAATTGTTTTTAATTCGTAAATCTTTTAACTTTTTCATACATAAAATTATTATGTGAATATGCAAAATAATAATTTATTTAGTTAAGTAAATTTATTAAAAGTAGGCGTATAGGTCGATTAGCGCTATTTTGAGCTTTAAATTATAATAAAAAAGCTAACGAAACATTGCGTTAGCTTTTAGTGTTTTATAGGTATTAATTGATTTTATAAGCCAATAAATATTGCAAGCATCAAGAATCCAATTGACAATACGAATAGTAATAATTGGAAGAGTCCTGTCTTTTTAAGCCATTCTACAAAGCTTACTTGAGCTAAGCTTATACCGATTACTAACGTGCCACAGGTTGGGAATAAAACGTTTGTATAACCGTCGGCGAATAAGAAGGCTAAAATAATAACGTTAGTGCTTAACCCTGGTATTGGTATTAATGTTAGTAGTGGAATAAGAAGAACTGCTTTTGCAGAAGCGCTTGGAATAAAGAATTCAAAGCCCAAAATTATAACGTATAATAAAATTGCTGCAATATAAGGATTTTGTTTACAAATGAAGGTGTGGCATACATTGAAAAGGGTATGTAAAATATTACCTTGCTCTGCTATATATTTAACGCTGAATGCAAGCATAACTATAACAACCGATGGCGCTAAATCAGCACAACCGCTAAAGAAATGCTTAAATGTATTTTTTAATCCGCCTAAGAACTTTGAACAAATTATAAATGATCCAACAATAAAGGTTACAGCCATTAGCACCATACCAATATTAAGCTTTGCAATAAAAGGAATAACCGATGCCAAAATGATAACGCCAAGTGCAGTAGCAAAAAGAATAACTATAAGTTTTGCTTTGTGAACAAATTCCTTTTTATCTTCTTCGCTAAGGCTAGTAAATTCGCTATCAAGTGGTTTATTGCCGTTTCTCTTTTCGTCGCGTTTTGCCATACCAACAAGGTAAAGCGAAGTAACAGCGTAGAAGATTACAAAAAGAATAAGTCTGTACCAAATACCATCAAGAATAGTAACAGGTGATTGTGAATTTGTAACAGCCATACCGATTGTGAATGGGTTAAATAGTGCTACAGTAAATCCAACGCCTGTTGTGATAAGCACCAAACTGATTGCTAAAACCTTGCTCCAGTTCATAGCATTTGCAAAGGCTAAAAACAGTGGAAATAAAATTAAAAGTTGTTCTTGTAAGCCGAAGCATGATGACAAAATCATCATTATAAAGGTTATAACCCAAATTGCAAGGTATCTTTTGTTAAAGAATTTGTTTACAACAAGCGATACAAGTGCGTAAAGACCACCGGTTTTATCAAGAATTTTAAATGTTCCACCAAGGGCAAGGATTACTACGATAACTTGAATTATTGTAAAGTTGCCTTTTCCCCAAAGTATTGCTTCAAAAGGTGCTGTAAACCAACGCCAAATAGGAAGCCTTGTTGTGCTTTCGGTTAAATAATTGAACGAATAACTTAAAACCTTTCCTTCATCATTTTTTTCAAAGGTGTATTCGCCGGGAGCAACGAAAAATGTTAAAATTCCAACAAAAATCATTATTCCCAAAAGTATTGCACAAGTGGTAATAAAACTTTTTGCTCCAATTTTAATATTAGAATTTAACTCCTTGTTTGTATTTTCCATAATTTTCTCCTTCAGTAAAATTTGGTAATAAATTGTTTTTAGTTAAAATATACTTCTTCGCTTACCTTTTTCCAAGCATCATCATAAAGGTTATGTATTTCTTCAGCGGCAAGCATCCATTTTGTCATAAGCATTTGGTTTTCTAAAAGCTTAAAGTTATAATAATCGTTTTTATAATACAAATCAAGCTCGTGCAGAAGAGTAATGGTTAACGAATAAACTGCTTTTGCTTCAAAAAACAACTCAACGTTTTCACCGTTTTTCGTGCCTTTATAGGTTAAGCCTTTGTTGGTTAGTGTTAACTCTCCTTCGCCTACGTATAATAAAGAGCGGTTGTCGGTTAATTTTTTAGTGTTAAGCACGCCGAGTTGTATTTTAGCATTTAGTGCAAAATTGTCGTCTTTTATTTGCTTATGTATTTGTAGGCGTTGCCATTTATACCACTCGTCAATATTTTTAAAAGGCAACTCTTTATTGAGCGCAAAAATATCGTAGTAGTTATCCATTTTTATTTTAAACCCGCAATCTTTGCAGGTCATAGTGTCATTTTCTATTTCAAAACAACCTTCATTATTGCAATGCGGACATTTATAAATAATATTGTTAAGCCCCGTTATATTTGGCTTTTTACCTATAAATTCAACTTTTTCTTTACTAAATTCTTCAAACTCATCGTATTCAAATTTTGATAAAAGAGTTTTGTTTAACTGGTCTTCGGTTTGATTTACAAAATCTTCGCTATCAAATAGTTTTGATAGAGTAACAGTAATTTTTCCCTTTTTAACGTCGGTTGAGTATCTAGTTCTTGTAAAATACGAACCTTTAAGAGTAACTAAAGCTACTGGGAGCTTTAATTTTTTAAGTAGTTTTATGGTAGCTGGGTTAATGGGGTGGGTTGAACCGCTAGTTGACTGTATTCCTTCGGGAAAGATAACGATTGAATCGCCAAGTTTAACTGCTTCAAAAGTTTGTTTTGTTGCTTGTATATCGGGTTGGTATAAATATTTGGCAATAACGCCAAGTTTTTTCATCATTCCGTATATGAATTTTTTAAAGATATTTTGATAACCGCATAAAACGTGCACGTCCGTTCTGTTTATGGCAGAAAAAACGTAAAAATAGTCATCACGTGATTTATGTTGACACAAATACACTATTTGTTTATCTTTGATTGAAAGATAATCATCTTGATAAATAACGGTAGCATTACGTTTTTTAGCTATTTTACCAAACGCCCAACAAACTATTTTTGCAAGTAGTTTATTTGGTTTTTTAATTTTTCTTTTTTTAAATTCGGTATCTAAATTTCTTTTCATTTTACTAACTTTATATTTCAACCCTTTTTATATAAGTCTATTATACAAATTTTTTCAAAAAATTGCAAGTAATTTTATTGATAACATTTTATCTATGTAATAACTATAGGATAACATAGATTACTGTTTACAATAATTAATCATCCTTTTCGATTTTACTATTCTTTTTTTCTTCGGTTAAATAGCCTGAAAGATTAATTCTTTCGGGGTGGGTAACCGCACCGAGCATACGTTTTTTAATAAAAGGTATATCATCTTGAATGGATCTTAAAAGATTTTTAACGTATTCGCGTTGAGTGTGTTTATCGGCAGGACAGGGATTTTTTAAAATAGGCTTGTCTTTCATAAAAGCAGTTATATTTTTTTCTTCTGCATAAATTAAGGGGCGAATTACTGTAATTCCCGTGCGCGACATTTCACTCATCGGTTGAAAAGATGAAATTCTTCCTTCGTAAAAAAGTGAAAGTAAAAAGGTTTCAATAACGTCGTCAGCGTGATGACCGAGTGCCAATTTATTACACCCTTCGCGTATTGCAACCGTATTTAGTGCGCCACGGCGCATTTTTGAACATAAACTACAAGGGCTTGCTTCTTGGCGTATATCAAAAATAATTTCGCCAATTTGTGTTTTTTCAATAATTAGCGGGATATTAGCTTGTTCACATTCCCTTTTTAAGCCTTCAAGTTTTTCTGGGTCGGCATCTTTAAAACCCATATCAATATTTATGGCTATAACTTCAAATTTTTTATCATAAAAACGGCGCAATGCCGAGAATAAATAAACGAGTAGTAGGCTATCTTTACCGCCTGAAAGACCAATTGCTATCTTATCGCCTTCCGAAATCATTGAATATTCGTCAATTGCACGCCTAAATGGCGATAAAAGTTGTTGTAATGTCATAATTGGCGTTAAACTCCTTTTGTTTTTTTAAAAAGTGTGCTATAATATAATAAAGTCGTGTTTTTTGATAGCTCATAGCTATATACAAAAAATCAACGGATTAGTATTAGTTTTTTTGTGTAATAATATTAAATTAATATTTATTATATAATATATTATATAATGAATTAACATAAAACACAATTAAATGAGGGT
>JAFWXT010000047.1 GCA_017522945.1 Clostridia bacterium | reverse complement strand
CACAAGTTTAGAAGAATACATAGCAATTGTTGAAGATTGGTTAATTTTTTACAACACTAAAAGATTAAAAAACAGGAAGAAATCTTAATTCCTTCCTGTTTAGCCTTTTTTTATCCGTGCACTTTTTGGGGTGCAGTTCAAATAACTTCGCCCTTTTTCTACTAAACCAATAAAAATTACCACCAATTATTTGCTTGTTTAAAGTTTATAAATTCATCTTTATAATCATAAACGTTTGAAGGAATCATAATATTTAGCTTTATATCATTATCTTTTTCTGCCAAGCCAATAAAAATTATATCTTCTCCGCCATGTTTTCGAATATTACCATATATAATATATTTTGAGTTGCTTAAATCACTAGTTAAATAATCCATAAATATATCGTATTCGCCATTAATCAAATTAAAATGTTTGATTATTTGGTTATTTATTTCTTCTTTGTATGGAATTTTGGGTTTGTTTTTGGTAATTTCTTTTTTAATACATTTATTATAATCAATTTCTTTATTCCAATCGTTAATTTGTTTTAAATGCTCAATTTCTTCTTGACTAAAAATTCCTACATTATTACTAAGTGTTACTTCTTTTTTTATAATATAATTTGTATCCTCGTAATAAAATACTTCTTTTTCGTTAGAATATTGACAAATTATTAAAGCTGAAAAAGTTATATCGCCACCTTTATAATACTTTTCGCGATATGCAAATATTGTTCTTCCATAAGAATCTTTATCGATAACTTCTACTGTAGAATCACAAACAAAATCCGCTCCCCAAGAATATCCATTTGTCCATAATACGCTATTGATTGCTACCGTAAACAAATCTGGGTTAGCGCCAGAATATCCTTTATACTTGCAACCGCTAAAAATAATTAGTGCGAACACCAAGCTTAAAAATAACGATATAATTTTTTTCATAATTTTTATACTCAACCTCTATAAACTTACAGTAATTATAACGGTAAAGGGTAGTTTTGTCAAGAGCAATTTGTTCGAAAAATTTAAAAAAAATTTTCTTGGCAGTATTTAGAGAATAAAAAAAGTGTGTGAGTTTAATCACACACTTTGGGTATTTTTAAGTTAAATTATTCATCTTCTATTTCAAATAGTTTTGTATAAGTATATTTGTCGCTACTAAATGAATCAAAGTAAATTTTAGTGCACGTTTTTAAGCCGTCGCTTTCGTTAAAGTGCTTAAAGTCGCCGTTTTGCGCTGCAATATAGCTTCTTACAAATTGTGAAGTTATAACGGGCATATATAAACGTTTAACAAACATGTGACCTGGATTAATTAAATCGAGAGCGCTTACTGGAATAAGCGGAACTTCACAAATAGTGTTGTTTTCTTCTTTTAATCTTGATTCAAGGGTAGGAATAAAATGTTTACCACATTCTTCGGCAAAAATTTCTTTAGTTTTTCTATTTTGAGCACCAAGGAAGATTTGCGCGTTGCAGTTATCGCGAATAATTACCGAGCGTTCTGGATTGTAAACTAAATCGATTTGTTTATACGATTGAACTACTAAGTGAAACCAAATATTTCTTGAGCGTGCAGTTGAAATCTTATTCTCAAAGTCTTTAATTTGTGGAATATTACCAAATTCGTCAAGTAAGAAATGAAGTGGCTTTGGATTTTTTGTTTCTTCTGCCTTTTCAAGCGCCTTTCTGTATAGCCAGTCGATAAATAATCCTGCAACTTGGAAGTCACTCTTTTCATAATCGCGCGTTACAACGAATATTGCAAAGTTTTTGTCGCCTATATCTTCAATGTTTATAGTATTGCCGGTTGTAAGCGCTATGATGTGCGCTTGTACCCAATCTTTAAAAGCACCGTCGAAAACACCGCAGTAGCTTCGCATAGTGTTTGGAGCGTTGTCGAGCGCAGTTGCCATCATTGATATGGTTGCGCGAGATTTATTTTTAAGTATAGGGTGGTTATAAAGAGAATTTCCGTTTGATAAAACGTAATTTCTAAGTGAAAGGTAGTAATCTTGAATAGTTTTGATTGTCATCATATCCTTGGTAAAGCCCGATTTAGGATTGATTGCATCTTCAAGCATACAGTAAATTACGCCTTTAAGTAGACTTTGAGCGCCGTATTCCCACGAAGCGTCTTTAGAGTTTTGAACTACTATAAACATATTTGCAAGCTCGTTTACTCTGCTTGAAACTTCGGCAGACAAAAAGTCTTTTTGAGAAGCGATATAGGTATCTAAACTATCGCCGTTAGGAAATGCCTTTCCATCGTATGAAGCGTATCCGTCCTTATATTCGCTTAAAGGGGCAACGCAAATTAAATCCTTAGTTGGCTTACCTTGGCAAAAGTTTACGCCTTTACCAATAGTTGTAAGTTGCATTTGCTTCTCGTATAGCTCGGTAAGTGGATTCCATCTATCCGAGTGGCTTAAATCCTTAAAGTTCATAATGAATAGTTCGTATCCGTTTTCTTTAAGGTGTTTAGCGTTTCTATCAAAAAGTTCGCCCTTTGGGTCGGTTATAAATAAATTTGGCTTATTTTTTTGTGAAGAAATTGCGCGAAGTTGTGGCTCAACGCAACCCGTAGTTTTACCGCTACCTGTAGTACCAACGTAAAGCTCGTGAAATTTTGGCAAATAATAATAGCGAAGATTGCATTTTGCTCTTTGTTTTTCGTCCAAAGCTAAAAACTGCTCAACTGAATAAGTTATTCCGTCGTCAGTAACGTAGTCGCTCGCAAAAGGATATCCGTCCATTTCGGTATTAGGTAAGTCTTTATACAAAACGGTAACTACGCCGTATTTATCGGCTAAATCAAAATAATCCACCTTTCTTGAACTTTCAAGATATTCTTCAACGTAATTATTGCGAATTTTTTCTATAATTGAGTTAACTTTGTTCATAAAATCACCTTTTATCTAAACCCTATTTTTTTAGAAGGATTTTCGGCGGAGTTGGTTATATCTTTCCACTCTTTTCTTTCGTAATTGTTGATAAAATACATTCTTTTATAATAATCAAGATTTTCGCATCTTAAAGCTTCGATAAAAGAGTAGTCGATATCTTCAATTTTATTTGCAAAAACTATATCTTGTAAAATTGATGAGATATAAATATAGTAAATAACCGCTTCTTCGCTATAGTTTGCTTTATCTTTTTCGGGCACTAAGGTGTGACCTGCATAAAGATATTTATCGGCAAGCTCGGCAGTTTCTTTAAAAATCTTTGCCTTTTTTCTTTCGCCTTTAAGCCCAGCAATACGAGCAAGCAATTTAATTGATGGAATATCGCCCCAAAGCGCACCGCAAAGTAAACGGTTATAACTTTCTTCAAGGTCGGCTTCACAACCTATACCAAGCGCAAGCAAAATGGCTACTTGGCGATTTAAAACAACGTTACCTGCTGCAGCTGATTGTAAAAGTTCTTTAAAACGTACGAAAGAATTGTATGAAAAATAGTGCCCGTAATCAAACCAATCTGGATTTATACAGGGAACTTTTGCCTTCGCCATGCGTTCAAATCCCGAAATTACGTCACACTTAATATCAAAAAGCACGTCTTCATCGTTTAACTCATCACCATATCTACGACCGCTAAAAATTGCATTTTTGTCAGCTAAAAGGCTGATGGGAGCAAGGCTTTTATAGATAAGTTGCTTACAATCAAGAATAAGTTTATTGTCAAGGCCGTAAGCATCGCCTATAAGCTCAATAATTTTATCACAGTCGGCTTTAAATGTTCCGCTTGGGGTGTTTGACATGATAACGGTTGCTGAAAGCATAGTGTAAAATGCTTCATAATTTTTTAAAACGTTAACCATAGTTTACCTACAATGTTTTATTTTAGTGTTATTTTACCACTAAAGTATACACAAATTGTTTTTTTTTGTCAACAAATGTTGGTAAGAAAATTGACTTTACTTATATAAGTATGTTATTATTATAATAGTGCAGTTTAGCATTATTTTAAAATAACTTTTAATTTGAAGGAGTTTATTATGCCGTTTAATAAAAAAGATTTTGAGCAAAGGCTTGAAGATAGTGGCATTATTCCTATAGTTGGCGAGATAAATTCAAATAGCGCATCGCGCATAATTTTTAAATTGCTTGCCTTTTCTACTGTTGACGAAACCCGTGAAATACAGTTATATTTTAGTTCTACTGGCGGTAGTTATTTGGACGTTATGGCCATATACGATACCTTGGCAACAATTAAAAATCCTATAGTTGGGGTGTGCGTAGGTCATGTTTCGGGGTATGCAACTTTACTTTTGGCAAAGTGTTCAAAGGGTAAAAGATATGCTTTAAAACACGGCGAAATTTCAATTTCTCAACCTTACGCTTTTTTAGCTCCTGGTTCAAATCAACAAACTGAAATTGCTATTGAAGCGCGCGAAGCAGGGCTTAAAAGGCAAATATTTGAAAAAGAATTGAGCGTTTGTACTGGTAATTGTATTCAAAAAATTCACCAAGATTGCGAAAACGGCTTAACTTTTTCGGCTGAAGAAGCAAAAGCTTACGGCATTATCGACGAGGTTTTATAAGGAGGAATGCTATGAAAGAGCCAAGAATTATTTTACTCAACGGTCAGGTTGATGAAGCTTCGGCTATGCAAGTAATTTTAAAGCTTCTTGATTTTGATAAGCAAGACGAAAATCAAGAAATTAGTCTATACATAAATTCGCCAGGTGGCAGTATTTTGCACGGGCTTGCTATTTACGATACTATTAAGCTAATTAAAGCTCCGGTTTCAACAGTATGTTACGGAATGGCTGCTTCAATGGGCGCGTTTTTATTGTCTTGCGGAAAAAAGGGTAGAAGATTTGCTTTGCCTCATAGTAGAATTTTAATACATCAACCGCTTATAAATACTGAAAGCGGCATTGTTAGAACGCAAAGCGATATGCAAAAAATGGCGGATAGTATCTTAAAATCGCGTAACGAGCTTGAAAAAATTATGGCTGAAAATATAGGCGTTTCGCTTGAAAAAATTCATCATGACTGCGAAAGAGATAATTGGATGAGTGCAAATGAAGCTCTTGAATACGGAATAATCGACGGTATTTATACCGGTGAATTAAATAATAAGGGGTAAATTATGGTTGCTCTTGGTATTATTTTAGGTATTGTTGTAATGCTTTCGGCATACTTTTTTTCAATGCTTGGTTATTTTAAACTTCGCCAACGTAAGTCGAATTTAAAATACGGCGTTGAAATCGGCGTTTTATCTTTTGCCGTACTTTTTAGCTTTGCTATTAAGGTGGTTATTATATTTGTTACCGAGCCTGTTAACGGCAACTTTTGGCAAACGGTATCTAACTTTTATAAAGCGGTTTACAGTAGTATAGGCGGGCTTACCTTTGAAGGATTAAGTGATTTTGATAACGAGCTTGTTAAAAATTATTTACAATGCTTATATACAGGCTCGTCATTATACGCAAGCTTAATGGTACTTAGCGTTATCACTTCTAAGGTTAGTTATGAAATTTATAGCGGACTTCGTATGATATTTAGTTTGGGTAGAAACGCAAGAATGGGTGATAGCGATTTTTATATTTTTTCAAGCGTTAATCCCGAAACCGTTGAACTTGCTCATAGTGTAAACGAGCATTATTTATCTAAGAATAATAGTAGAAAATGCGTAATAATTTTTGCGGGAGCTAATCTTCCTGCTTTCGACGGTAAAGAAGAATTACATCGAGAAATAATGGCAAACGGTTACTATTACGATTCTTATACTCAAAATCAAAACGGATACGATAGCGTGTTTGACCACGTTAGAATACCCCTTATTAACGACTTTTTCGTACAAAAACCACAAAGCGCAAATAGTGAAAGCAGAATACACTTTTTCTCGCTCACTACAAATGCGGAGCTTAGGGGATGTGAATCTTTAAACAGTGCGGAAGCATTTTCGGAAATTGAAGCGCTTGTTAAAAAATACGTAAAACAAAAACGCTTAAAAAACGGCGAGTTAAGTTATTCATTCCTTGGCGGTAACGTTATCGATTTTTATGTTTTATCGGATAACGATATAAATTACGAGTTTTATAAGCGCGAACTTATTGCTCGTATTATAAACGTTTTAAGTGAATACGACGTGCAAAAATTATATGAACAAGTAATAGTTGATCGCCCGGAAATTACTGACGTTAAGGTTGGCGATTTTAGTAGTGATAGTGAAGTTAAGGTTAACAAAATTGCAAAATATTTGTCCTATTATTTTCAACTTCACCTTATCAACGAAGCGTATATTACCGCTAACGATTTAGCAAAAAAGAGAAAATCTGTATTTTTAAAAGACTTTAAAAATATTGATAGTGAAGCTAAAGATTGTGCAGAAAATGAATTTTTAAAGGATAGTTTGCCTACTGAAGATAACACTTACAGAACTATGGTTTTGGGATTTGGGTCAAACGGACAGCAAGCTTTAAAATCATTATATCAAAATACCGCTTACGTTGATGCAAATGGCGTTCCGACTCGATTCGTTGCCGATGTTTACGATACTCAAACCAAAAATATTGCTGGTATTTTTGGCTTTAATCATCCATTATTTTTATGTATTGATAAGGGTGATAACGTTGAACCTGTAACTAAAGCTGAATGGGAAAAACAAAATGAACAAATTGAAAATATTTATCCCGATGCAGTGGTTAGTGAATATTATCAACAAGTTGAAAAGGAATTGACTACCGATAGCGCTTATTTAAATGATGAAAAATATAAAAATACGGTTGAGTTATATCTTAAATCCGCACCAAAAACTTTTGAAGATGCTAAGCAAACAACCATTCTTCCAGTTGTTTGTTTCCACTCGATTTCTGCTTTTGAACATAGGTTTTTAACATTTATCAATGATAAAGCAGGTTATAATCAAAATGGCTTAAAGTGGGGCTATAAGTCGTTTATCATTGCTTTGGGTAATGATGAAATGAATATTTTAACCGCTAACGCTATTATTAGTAATATAAAACAAACCCGTAACGAAAAGGGCGAACACGTAACGCCTGAATTTACACGAACTATTTACGTTAACGTTCGTGACGCTAAAAACCGTATGCGCATAAATTGGACGCATGACGATGAAAAAAGATTGCCTGGTAATAAGGTGGTTATATTTGGCGATAGTAAAGATTTATTTAGTTATGATAACATCATAAACGATAGCGCTACGATGAAGTTTGATTATGCTTATAACAACATTCATTCGGTTATAGAAGCAGACGGTAAAAATATCATTTTAGGTAGTTCGGCTAACTTAATCGAACTTGCTAATAAGGTAAATTCTAAATTTGATGAAAAGGGTGTTTATTACGATATGCGCCTTAGTTGGTTAAAGAAAAACGACTTTAAAAAACAGTCAAATTACGCAGTTGAAATTTTTAGCACTTATTATCAAAAGGCTTTAAAAAAGATATTAAAATCTGCTAAAGAACAAAACGTAGAAAACAAGGTTTCAAGTGCGATTATAAATCAACTTCTTGCAATTGAGCACGAGCGTTGGAATAGATTCCATATTGCAAACGGCTGGATGTTTGAAAAAAATAGAAGCGACGAGTCAAAAGAACATAATTGCATTTGCGCGCTTGATATGCTTACTCTTTCCGTTAAGGTTTACGATCTTACTAACGTTTTAATAAACGCAGGTGATATTTCAACTTTTGAAGGATAAAAAAATGAAATCTAAACTTACAATAGCATTTTTACAAAACTTAAAAGATGATAAAGTTAATATTCAAAGTTTAACTACTGCTACTTGTTGTACGCCAGGGCAATTACTTGATTTTATCAATCTACTTATGAGTTATAAAATTGTAAAAATAGCTAACGATGAGATTGTTCTTGTTGATAAGGGCGACAATTTTACTAATTTTAAGCGTTTAAACGTTAACGTAACGAAGACTTTTAAATCTCAAGAAATTAGTCGCGTTTGCGATAAAATGAACGAGACTCTTTTTGCCTTGCTAAATTATTTATATAACAATGAAGCAAGTGATGAAGGGGCTATAGTTCGAGCTTTTCCAAATTTGAAAAACATAAATAACGCGCTCATTCTTTTGCAAAACTATAAGGTAATTGCAAGGCTTGGCGGTGAGTATTACTGTACGCTTGGCAAAAACGATTTTAAAATTCTTTGTGAGCAAGTAAAATTTAGGGGTATAAGCTTAAATGGTGACAAGGTTGCTGAATTTATAACTGCTAATTTTTACTTTAGTAGCTATGAATTTAGCGCAAAAATTGATTGTTTAAAAAATCCGACTGCTATTTTATGCGATTTGTATTTTAATTGCCAAAACGATGAACGCAAAAGAAAGTTGATGATTGAAAATTTAAACTTATTTGCGAAGTATAGAACGGCTATCAATATGAAAAATAGCGAGTTTGCTATCGTAGACCAACTAAATTCAACCAAAACAGCGCTTGATTTTAACGCTCCGCTTAACAAACAAATTGCAACTCAAATAAAAGCACATAAAGAAAATGGCGAAAAAATTAGGTTTTGGGTTTCAATTAAACACAATACCATTCGTTAGTTTGCAATTTAATAGTATAAAACGAATATTTTTGTAATAAAACAAGCCTTTTTTAATAGGTTTGTTTTTTTTGCCTTTGTAAATAAACTCTTTTGCTTGACTATATTGTTTATTTATGATAAAATATAAGATATTTTATGATGGGTGATTGTAGGCGAATTTGATTTTAAGCGTTTTGTCCGTTATAAATTTGCTATTAAGTGGTGAAGTATGGTAATTTTGGGAATAGACCCCGGTTTAGCAACTATTGGGTTTGGTGTTTTAGATAAGGATTCTCGCGGTGGGGTAAAGGTGCTCGATTACGGCGTTATTTTAACGCCTAAAGAAGAAAGGCTACCTACTCGCCTTGCTATGCTTGAGCAATCACTTAAAAAACTTATCGATAAATATAAGCCCGATGAAGTTGCTTTAGAAGAACTATTCTTTAATAACAACCAAAAAACTGCAATTAACGTTGCTCAAGCACGTGGTGTTATACTACTTACTTGCGTTAAAGAGTGCGGTAGGCTTTACGAATATACCCCCCTACAAATTAAGCAAGCTATTACAGGTTACGGCAGGGCAGAAAAAAAACAAATTCAAGAGATGGTTAAAACTCTTTTAAAATTAAAATCTATTCCACGCCCCGACGATGCGGCAGATGCCGTTGCTGTTGCTCTCACTCACGTGTTTACTAATAGAATTTCGGGTGCGTTCGGTATTAAATAAAGGTGATATATGATAGGTTACGTTAGTGGAAAGGTAATATATAGTAGCGAAAATACCGTTTTGCTTGAATGCGGTGGTATAGGCTATGAAATAAATTGCTCAGTGGCTGCATATTCCAAACTTATGCAAAATCGTGAAGGCGGTGTTTATACATATCTTCAAGTAAAAGAAGATGGTATCGCTCTTTACGGCTTTGCAACGATTGATGAAAAAAATATGTTTTTAAAGCTTATTTCGGTATCAGGCGTTGGCGCAAAAATGGGCATAACCTTGCTTGGTGGAATGAGCTTGAACGACTTAGCCGTAGCAATTGCTGCATCCGACGTTAAAAAACTTTCATCAATTAAAGGACTTGGTAAAAAAACTGCTGAAAGAATTATTGTTGAACTTCGCGAAAGTGTTGGTAAAGGTACTGTTAAAAAGAGTGAAATCTTTCAAATTAGCGCAAGTTCTAGCCAAGATGCCGACAATGCGATTACTGCTCTTATCAGTTTGGGTTACCAAAAATCGGTAGCTTTGCAAGCCGTTAATAACGCTTTAATGCAAGGGGCAGGTACGATTGAAGATATTATTGCATTTGCGCTTCGCTCGCTTGATTAGTACTATTAAATATTATTAAGTATTGTTAATCGCGCTATAGCCTAACTTTTTGATATATTTTACGAGGTTTTTATGTTAGACGAAGAAATGTTTGAACAAGAAATCGACGACGATAGACTTATTCTTTCAACAAGAACTGAGTTTGACGAGGTTGAAAATATTTTACGTCCAAAGTCGATGGAGGGTTACGTTGGACAAGAGAAGGTTAAAAATAATTTAGCCGTTTATATGCAAGCGGCAAAATTAAGAGGAGAACCACTCGACCACGTTTTACTTTACGGACCACCGGGGCTTGGTAAAACCACGCTTGCACATATAATTGCCAATGAAATGGGCGTTTCTATTCGCGTAACGAGTGGACCTTCAATTGAAAAAGCGGGGGATTTAGCTGCTATTTTAACTAATATGAACGAGGGCGACGTTTTGTTTATCGACGAAATTCATCGCTTAAATCATACGGTTGAAGAAATTTTATATCCTGCAATGGAAGATTATTCGCTCGATATTATTATAGGCAAAGGACCTTCTGCAAGAACAGTGCAAATACCACTTAAAAAATTCACTTTAATAGGCGCAACTACTAAGGCTGGTATGTTATCTGCTCCATTGCGTGATAGATTTGGTGTGTTATGCAGATTGGAAATGTATTCCGTTTCAGAACTTGCCGAAATCGTTACTCGCTCGGCAAGGGTTTTAGGTGTTGAAATAGAAAAGGAAGGGGCTATCGAACTTGCTTCAAGAAGTCGCGGTACACCACGTATTGCAAATAGACTTTTAAAAAGAGTGCGCGATTATTCTGCGGTTTTAGGGCATGACACCATAACGGCAAGCGATGCGGATTTAGCTCTTGAAAGAATGGAAATTGATAAGCTTGGGCTTGATAATATTGACATTAGATTGCTTGATTCAATGATTACTAAATTTTCGGGTGGGCCTGTTGGTCTTGAAACTTTAGCTGCAACTATCAACGAGGATAAAAATACCATTGAAGACGTTTATGAGCCCTATCTTTTACAGTTGGGTTTTATAGCAAGAACGCCTAGGGGTAGAGTTTGTACAAAAAAAGCATACGAACATCTTGGTATTAAAATGACTGCTAAACAAAAACGTCAGCTTTCGATTTTTGATGAAGATGACGAGTAAAAAACGCTGTATAAGTTGATTATCAACACTTTTAACAAAAATAAAGAGTTAAAATATAAACTAAGTTAACGACTGAAATAAAAAAATATAATGCTAAAAACATCTGATTTTAATTACTATTTACCAGAAAATTTAATAGCGCAAACGCCTGCTAACCCACGCGATAGTTCAAGACTGCTTTGTTACGATAAGGTAAACGATTGCGTTGAACATAAGCATTTTAGGGATATTTGCGACATGTTAAAGCCGGGCGATTTGCTTGTTATAAACGATACAAAAGTTTATCCTGCAAGAATTTTTGCTTATACTAAAAACGGTGGCAAGGTTGAAGTTTTACTTTTAAAAAGAATTAACCTTACCGATTGGGAAGTATTGGTTAAACCCGGCAAAAAAGCCAGAGAGGGGGTTGAACTTACCGTTAACGAAGAGCTTTCACTTACCGTGCTCGAAAGAACTCAATCGGGCGAAAGAATAATTCGTTTTAACTTTAACGGTGTTTTTGAAGATATACTTGCAAGAGCTGGTGAGATGCCACTTCCGCCATATATTCGTGAAAAACTTAAAGACCAAAATAGATATCAAACGGTTTATTGCAATAAAGAAGGATCTTCTGCTGCGCCAACTGCAGGGCTTCATTTTACCCTTGAACTTATGCAAAAATTGCAAGAAAAAGGGATTGAGTTTGCAAGAGTGCAATTAAACGTTGGGCTTGGTACTTTTAGACCAGTTAAATGTGAGAACATTTTAGAGCACGATATGCACGTTGAGTATTATAATATCGACGAAGAAAATGCTAAAATTATAAACAAAGCAAAAGCTGAAGGGCGTAGGGTTATTGCCGTTGGAACTACCAGCGTTAGAACTCTTGAAACAGTTGCCGATTCAAACGGAATGGTGCGTGCTCAGTCGGGTGATACCAATATATTTATTTATCCGCCTTATAAATTCAAATGCGTTGATGCTTTGATTACTAACTTTCATTTACCTGAAAGCACTTTAATTATGCTTGTATCTTCGCTTTTAACACGCGAAAAAACTCTTGAACTTTACGAGCTTGCAGTAAAAGAGCAATATAGATTTTTTAGCTTTGGCTACGCTATGTTTTTATATTAAAGCTAAACTTTATAATTTTTTAATTTACAAATTTAAAATGCGATAAAAATAATAAAATGGTCGTTTATCGCGTTATAGGCCTACTTTTTATTGATTATGTCACAATTATTTTCTTACGAACTAATAAAACAAGATCCAAAATACGGCGCAAGGGCAGGTATTTTACACACCCCACACGGCGATATTGAAACGCCTATTTATATGCCTGTTGGAACTCAAGCAACAGTTAAAGGTATTCTTCCAAGAGATTTAAAGGAAGCAGGCGCACAAATTATTTTGTCGAACACTTACCACCTATATATGCGTCCGGGCGATGAAATAGTTAAAAATGCGGGTGGGCTT
>JAFWXT010000046.1 GCA_017522945.1 Clostridia bacterium | reverse complement strand
GTACTGGTAAGAGCGTATTTTTAAATACTCTACTTTTAAGTTTGATTTATAAGTATAGCCCCGAAGAATTACGTATTATTTTAGTTGACCCTAAAAAGGTTGAGCTTTCTAAATTCCGCGGAATGCCAAACCTAATGTTTAACGAAATATTTACAGATAACGCTAACGTTTGTTCTATGCTTGAATGGGCAGTTCAAGAAATGGAAGAAAGGTATAAGATTTTAGAAGAATCCGGGCAAAAGAACGTTAATGAATATAATGAATATATCGGTCCTCGTGGTAAGAAAATGTTTAAAATCCTTATTATTATCGACGAGTTTGCCGACCTTATGAATTCAAGCAACGAAAGAAAACTTATGGAAAATAAGATTTCGCGCTTAGCGGCAAAATCGCGTGCTGCAGGCATACACCTTATAATGGCTACACAAAGACCTTCTGCCGACATTATGGAAGGCTCGATTAAAACAAACTTTGTTTCGCGTATTGCCTTTAAATCTGCAAGCGGAACGGATTCGCAAGTAATTTTAGGCGAAGTTGGTGCTGAAAAATTGCTTGGTCGTGGGGATATGCTGTTTAAAATGGGTAATATGCCTACTCCTGAACGTGCTCAAGGTTGTTTCGTTGATACTCCGGAAATCGACGCGGTATGTAAATACGTTAAAGAAAATAACGAATGTTATTACGATGAGTTTGCGCTTGAAAAAATACTTAAGGGCGCGAAGGAAGAAGAACCCGTTCCCGTTCAATCGAGTGGTGGCTCGGGCGGTGGCGGTCACGTGGGTGGTCGTATCGATGAAGACTTAGTTAAAGAGATAATGCGTTTTGCTATTACCATTAACAATATTTCAATTTCGGGTATGCAAAGAAAATTTAGTTTAGGTTTTCCAAAGGCAGGTAAGATGCTTGAAGTATTGATTGAAAGGGGATACGTTTCTCCTATCGTTGAAGGAAAACAGCGCAAAATCTTAATGACAAGAGAACAATTTGCCGAAACCTTTGGCGAACCCGTTTAATTTTTAATTAAACAATTCAAAAAATAGTTGTATTAAAAAAATTTATTACAATAAAACAATCCGTAGTTATTGCTATCTAAAAAATCGTAGCTATTTGCTACTTAAAAAAGGAAATTTATGTGCAAAGATAATTTAGTTAAAAAATACGAATTTCCACCTATTTCCTTACTTGGAAAGTTTGTTAACGACCCTGTTGTAACAGAAGAAGGATATGTAGATCAAGATCAAATTTGCGCGTTTATAACCAGTTATTTTTTAAACAAACAGTTTTCGTGTAATATTTTGGGCGTTGATTACGGATTTAACGTTACGCAGTACAAAATTCAACTTCTAAGTTGTTTAGAAAAGGATGACGGTTACACCTACAAAAACTTATTCGATAAAAGAAAGTTTTATATAGAGTTTATTCGTAAACTACACGAGTTTGCGCCTGCTCGAATTTCAGGCATAAAAATAATTGACGATAGAGACGCGCCTAGTGAATTTATTCTTTCGGTAAGAATTCCTAATGCCTTCGTTCGCTCAATACCGCTTAGTCATCATTTACAGGCAAAATCAAATAAGTTTGATTGCGTTTTTGCTTGTGATAAATATTCTAATCCCACCTTTTTTGATTGCGAAAGTGGTTTAACCGTAATAGTGGGTAGTGATGAACAAAAAATTTATCAAACTCTTCGCACTTCCCTTTGTGGGCTTAGCTTTAAGTATTCGCCAAGTGAATTAAAAATTATATTAAACGATACTGGCAAAAATTTATCGGTATTTAACGGAATAGCAAATTTACAGTTTGGTAAAAACTTTACTAACCCAAATGCTTTTTACACTCTTTTAAAATACATAAAAGATGATTATAAAAGATTAAACGATATGTTTTTATCTTCAAAATGTGAAGATTTTGATGCATATAATCAAAAAAGTGAAAGTAAAATAGCTCGAAAATTAGTAATAATAGGCGATTATTTAACCTTACAAAAAAATTACGATGCTTTTATAAGGGTTTGTAACGACGAACTAAAATATCTTATAAAAAATTCTAAAAAATTTGGTTACAGTTTTTTAATTTTTAGTGCGCTAAAAAAAAATTATCCACTTTTCGATTTGGAAAATTTTATTACTAACAAAATTATTTTTAGAACTGATACCGAAGCTCTTTCACTCCTTTCGATAAACGCCGACGACGCGCATTGGCTTATGCCTTCAAACGACGCTTTCGATTGCTATGCAAACGAACGCATTATTCCTTGCTTTACAACCGATTTTGAAATTCATTCTGTTTGCGACTTTTTAAAGCAGAATAATCCAATCACTACCACTTTTGAAGAATACGAAGGGATTTTAGTTCAAAGTAAAACTGGATTTATGAGTGAAGAAGAGCGTAAGCAAAACCTTCAAAAGGCGCGGATAGTTGAGTGCGTGCGTTTATCAATCAAAGAAGGCTATATTATGCCAAGCCTTTTGTATAACCACTTTGCGATAGAAACGGAAGTGGGCAAAAATATTATTAGCGCTTGTGAAGAAATGGGATATTTGAAAAAAAGTATTCTTCCAGGCTCGCTACAGCCAAACCTTTCAAAAGAAGATTTTGAAAAAATTTTTAACGAAAAATTTTAAATTAAGGATTTTAAACTATCGAGTATGAACGCCAAATATCATTTTCCACCCATAACTCTTTTAAGCGATATACCGCAAGATGAATTGAATATTGGGTTGAATTATGAGTTTTTAGATGAAGTTTGTTCATTTATCGAAAGTAAAATCGTTGAAAAAGATTTGGGTTATCAACTTGTGGGAGTAGAGTACGGGTTTAATTTTACCGAACTAAAGTTTTTAGATAAAACAACGTTCGATGCTCGCTCAAATATTATGATGGAACTCGGTTACGATAGAGTTACTGAATTCTACGCAGATTTAGAACACGAGATAATCAATCATTTTAATTTTGATGGCGTTAGCGTTTGTTCTGCTAATACTTATGCAAGTGAGCAAAACGCCTTTTCAGTTTCGATTCTTCATAAATATTGCAAGCAGTTAAGCCTAAAAAGTATTTTAGAGCAGTGTAAAATAGGCGAGCCAAAGTATTATTTTTGCGTGCAAGAAGATCTAAAGCCATATCTTCTTTTAGGTAAGCAAATGCAGTTCGTTAGTTTAGCGGTACAAAACAATGTGTGCATAAAACAAACTATAAATTGCATGCTTACAGGTTTAATTACGCTTTGTTCTCCAAACGATGCAAGCTTGATAGTAGTTGCAAATGATAATTCTTACGACGTATATAATAAAATTCCGCACCTTGTTTTTGGCGAAGTAATAAAGGATTTTAAAATTTTTCCTGCAGTTTACGAATATATAGCAAGACAAATCGAACTTCGTAAACGCCTTTTTGAAGAAGAACAAGTTGAAGATATTTATGGTTATAACGAAAAAGCTATCGATAAAATAAGCAAATTGTTCGTAGTAATTGACGATTTTGGTGGGGTTTATAACGCCTTTAACGATAAATGGAAGGATATAATACACGATATATCAAAAGCTGCTAAGCTTGGCGATAAATACGGAGTTTATTTTTTAGTAGTTGCGCCACTTGATAAAAGCCCTGTTTTAATACCGTTAAAGTACGGAAGCAATACAAAAATTGCTTTTAAGGTTAATAATCCTATGACTTCGTTAAGCGTGCTTGATAACGCAGGCGCGTATAATCTTTTATTTGACAACGACGCTTATATCAACGCAAAGTTTTTCGTTAGAACTTTAAGAAGGGTAGTAACCGCCACCATTTCTAATAATGAAGTTGAACGGGTTTGCAATTTTATTCGAGCAAATAATTCAAGTGAAGATAAAAAGCATTTAATTAAAGGTTTATATGCTAAATGTGAAGAGCTTAATAAAAAACAAGAACTAACAGAAGAAGAACTTTTTTTACAGAAAGTAAAGGAACTTGTAAAAAGCACTCTTGGTTTAACTTATTTTTCACTTATGGGGGCATCGGGAACTTTAAAAACCGATGCAAAGCAAACTAAAAAAATTGTTGATTACTGCTTAGAGAAAAACTATATAGCTTGGTATAATAAATTTAATTACAAACCAAACTTAACTAAAGAAGAATATAAGAAAATTTTTAACGATTAAGGAAAAAATTTATGCAAAATAAGAAAAAATTGGGGATTATTTCGCTCGGTTGTGATAAAAATAGGGTTGACAGTGAAAAATTGCTTGCTTTAGCACAAAGCGAATATGAAATAACCGCCGATATCGAAAAGGCGCAAATAATAGTTGTGAACACTTGTGCATTTTTAGAAAGCGCGCGAAAGGAAGCCATTGAAACGGCGCTTGAATGTAGCGAGTATAAAAGTAGCGGTGCTCTTGAAAAGTTGATTTTAACGGGTTGTTTGCCCCAGCGATTTATAGACGAGTTGTTTGATGAGTTTACCGAAGTAGATGGCTTTTTAGGTACGTACGATTATGAACTTTTCACTCAAACGATAAACGAATGTTATAAGGGTAAAAGGGTAAATAACGTTGGCAAAGGCAGTAAAAAGGTTGGCGGTATTTGCAGAATGATAACCACGCCACTTCATTATGCTTATCTAAAAATTGCCGATGGTTGTAACAATAGATGTACTTATTGCTTAATCCCATCAATTCGCGGTGCTTACTTTTCTGAACCTATTGAGAAATTAGTTGAAGAAGCCCAAAATCTTGGAGATGTTAGCGAACTTATTTTAGTTGCACAAGACGTAACCCGCTATGGTATTGATTTATACGAAGAAAAGTGCCTTGTAAAGCTTATTCGCGAACTTTCAAAGCTTGAAAACGTATCTTCGATTAGATTGCTTTACTGCTATCCCGATATGATTGACGACGAGCTTATTAATGAGCTTAAAAATAATGATAAACTTATAAAATATCTTGATATTCCACTTCAACATGCATCGAGTAGCGTTTTAAAAAGAATGAATAGGCGCGGAACTAACGAAAGTTATTTAAACCTTGTTTTAAAGCTTAAACAGGAAATTCCCTCTATTGCTCTTCGTTCAACCTTTATTGCAGGCTTCCCCGGTGAAACACAAGAAGATTTTGAAACGCTTAAAGATTTTATTTTAAAGGCAAAACTTACTAACGCTGGCTTTTTTGCATATTCAAAAGAAGAAGGTACGCCGGCGTATAAGTTACCAAACCAAATTGAAAATAAACTTAAAAATAGCCGTGTTAAAGAGTTATACTCTTTACAAAAGCAAATTTCTAAAGAGTTTTTAGCATCTTTTAAGGGTAAAACGCTTGAAATAGTTTGCGATGGAATTGACTACGATAAGGGTTGTTTTGTTGGTAGAGCATACTTCCAAGCACCCGATATTGATGGAAAAATTTATTTCACTTCAACCGATGACATCGTAGTAAATCAAGGCGAAGTTTATACTGTTAAAATTACTAAAGCAACAAATTATGATTTATACGGGAGGGTAGTATGAATTTACCTAATAAAATAACACTTTGTAGAATAGCAATGATTCCACTTTTTGTAGCACTTTATTACATAACGGCTATTCCACACAACTTTTTATATGCAACGATTGTATTTGCACTTGCAGCATTTACCGATTTTTTAGATGGTTATATAGCAAGAAAATATCATTTGGTTACCGATTTTGGTAAATTTTTAGACCCGATTGCCGATAAGGTTTTGGTTTTAACCGCTTTAATTTTAATGTTAACAAACGTTAACGGCGGTGTTTTAGGCGCGATTGAAGGCGGTATTAGCGTGGCTATTATTTTAGCGCGTGAACTAATCGTTTCATCGTTTAGAATGGTAGCTGCTTCTAAAAATATGGTTATCGCGGCAGACAAACTTGGCAAAATAAAAACGATTTCGCAAGATATTGCGTTAGTTATGTTAATGTTTGGCAAATCTTTTGAAGGTGCGTTCTTTAATATCGTTTTCTGGGTTGGCTACGGACTATTTATGTTCTCGGTACTTATGACCATAATTTCAGGTATTAACTATATTTGGAAAAATAGGGCGGTTTTAAAGGATTAATCTTATGCTTGAAAGTTACAACCGTGGTGAAGCGGTATTTAAACTTTTTAATTTACCTGTAAATACTCTTAATTTGGCTAAACAAAAAATTGAGCAAATATCAAGCGGTGCGGTAGAACTTGATTTTGAAAATTTCTTTGGTGATATAACGGTATTTTTAAGGTCGAAAGGTGCTTCGCCATTATTATTTGATAAAGCAGTTAAAAGTTTTATAAACACCTTTAAACGATATATTTACGCCGATTATTTGTGCGAATTAAATGAAAATGCAATTGAACTTTTAAAAATATCGGGTAGAAAAATTAGCGTTGCAGAATCATTTACGGGTGGTAGTATTGCAAGCTCGTTAACGGCTATTGCTGGCGCAAGTAAGGTTTTTTACGAAGGCTTTGTGTGTTATAATACACAAGCAAAAATCGAGCGTTTAGGCGTTAATTTAAACACTGTTCGTGAATATACTGTAGTTTCGCGCGAAGTTGCTTGTGAAATGGTTAGGGGACTACTTGAAAAATCTAATTGCGACGTGGGCGTTGCTACTACGGGATATGCAAGCCCTACGGGTGAAAGCGATAAACCGTGTGGTCTTTGTTATATCGCAGTTGGCGACGAAAGAAAAATTCAAGTTTTTCAATATAATTTTTCGGGTGATAGAGAGCAAATAACCAAGCAAGGAAAAAATGCTGCGCTTTTTGAACTTAATAAATTTTTGAAAGATAACGCTATTTAATAGGCTAATTTAAAGCAAATTTTAAACACGGATTATAAAAAAACAAAATAAAATTTAAAATTTTAAAATATAAAAAAATATAGTTAAGGCGCGCTAAATTTTTAAAACCTATAGCGCGACCGAACAAAAGTGAGGATAAAATTATGGAAGACAACAAACGCAAAGCTTTAGAGCAAGTATTGACTCAAATTGAAAAACAATACGGCAAGGGCGCAATTATGAAATTAGGCGAAGATGCTAAAGATATTAGCATTGAAACTATACCTACCGGCTGTCTTGCGCTTGACGTAGCATTAGGTGTGGGCGGTGTTCCACGCGGAAGAATTATTGAAATATACGGTCCTGAATCTTCAGGTAAAACTACGGTTGCGCTTCATATCATTGCGCAAACTCAAAAACTTGGCGGTATTGCCGCTTTTATCGACGCTGAACACGCGCTCGACCCAACTTATGCTTCTAACTTAGGGGTTGATTTAGATAATCTTTACGTTTCACAACCCGATACTGGTGAACAAGCGCTTGATATTACCGATAGTCTTGTAAGAAGCGGTGCGGTTGATCTTATCGTAGTTGACTCGGTTGCCGCTTTAACGCCAAAGGCTGAAATCGAAGGTGATATGGGTGATACTCACGTGGGTTTACAAGCAAGACTTATGTCGCAAGCTTTAAGAAAATTAACAGCTATTACAAACAAATCAAAAACTTGTGTTGTGTTTATCAACCAACTTCGCGAAAAAGTTGGCGTTATGTTTGGTAACCCAGAAACTACACCTGGCGGTAAGGCTCTTAAATTCTATTCAAGCGTACGTCTTGACGTTAGAAAAGCCGATGCATTAAAGGATAGCGAAGGTGTTATAGGTAATAGAACTAAGGTTAAAGTTGTTAAAAATAAACTTGCTCCACCATTTAAAACTGCCGAATTTGATATTATTTACGGAAAAGGTATTTCACAAGCGGGTTGCTTACTTGATATCGGCGTTGAAAAGGGTATTATTGAAAAGAGTGGTAGTTGGTTCTCATACCAAGGCGAAAAATTTGCTCAAGGTAAAGAGAAGGCAAGAGATTACGTTAACGCAAACGAAGATTTTGCAAAAGAAATTGAAGAAAAGGTTAGAAAAGCTTGTTTTGAAAGCGAAGAATAATTTGCACTTTGCAATAATAAAAGTTTGATATAGCAGTTTGAAATTAAACGTTGCTTGAGATATCGTATGATTTTTTAAACCAAAAAAAGGGTAAGGCAAAATTGAACTGCACCCCAAAAAGTGCACGGATAAAAAAAGGCTAAACAGGAAGGAATTAAGATTTCTTCCTGTTTTTTAATCTTTTAGTGTTGTAAAAAATTAACCAATCTTCAACAATTGCTATGTATTCTTCTAAACTTGTG
>JAFWXT010000045.1 GCA_017522945.1 Clostridia bacterium | reverse complement strand
GGCTTAATCATATTTATATTATACAACAAAAAATGCGCTTGCGCGCATTTATTTGTGTATTCTTATTGATATTTAGTCAATTGGAGGCTTGTGGTGGGTGAGGTACACCATCCCCACCCATCTATATTATACCTCTTTTTTCTTATTTGCTTCAACTATGTTGCACTTTTCACACGAACATTCCGGGTAGTAAGTTTTACTCACACGTAATACAACCACGCCTTTACTATTCTTTTTGACTTTATGATAATCTTTCGGTTTGGAGTTTTTATTACGAAATTCAACATTACCTAAAATTTCATTATTGAATATTACCTTGTGCGATCTTACGCACATAAATACGTGTGCCGGTGTTTCAATTGGTGTTGGTACCACTTGGACGTCTTGCGTATAGTTTAAATTGGTTGTTTTTTAAATAGATTGCGAATTGAATTGTTGACGTGTCGGGTGTTGCGCTACTATTGTTTCAATACATAACACTTGAAAAACCGCAATTATCATAATCGGCGGAATTACAAGCCAAAACGCAAGAACAATAAATATCACCGCCATTTGTATTACATTTAAACATTACTTGGTAAGTCCCGCCGTTTTCTACTCTAAAACTATTTTGGTTGGTTGTGTAGTCGGTGATTCTTGTTCACGTATCATTTAATGTTCCGATATTACTAATATTATTTATTGTCGTTCAATTATTACCATTTTTAGCACCATCCGCATAACTCTTATTTACAAGATCATTATTATTAGTAGGAGCTACTGAGCTTTGCGGTAATGCACTAAACGTTTTTACACCACTAATTGTTTGCGCACTATTTAGCGTTACTAAATTAGAAGTGTCCGCACTACCACCCGTAATATTCTTTTTACGTCAAATAAACGAGTTCATTAGTTATTCACCGCCGTTACGGTTGTTGAAGGATCTACCGTTAATGCTTTACATTTATACACATATAAACGTCCGGTTGGGTTTAATGTAATCATTCCGTCTTCGTAGTTTGATAAAGTATAACTAAAATTGTAAGCGAAGTTTTGTTCACCGTTTAATGGAGACACACGGTGACACCATAAGATGGCTTTTTTGTGCACAATGTATAGAGTATTGTTATCGATATAATTCTTATCGCTTGGATCAACTGTAATCACTAAACCGTTAGGAATACCACTTGAGTTACTTGTAATATCAGTGAAAGCATTAGCATTCACCGTTACGGTTTGGGCATTAACGGCTTGGTTGCTTTGTCCTTCATTTGTTATTACATTTTTAGTAAATGTTAAAGCAGCGTTAGTTACGTTTTTATATTTTGGTTTGTTTTCGGGAACCACTAATTTTACCGTTTTAAAGAACTCCATAAATTCACTTGAATTATAAAGTTGTGTTCTTAATGATTGTTCCAACATATTTTTAACGGCAACACTACAATAAATAGTGTAATCTTTTAATTCAGTGGTAAATGCATTAAAGAAGTTACCGTCGATGCATTCCGCATTAAGTAGCACTTTTTCTTTAATAAATTGTGTAATCTTAACTCACGCTTCAAAT
>JAFWXT010000008.1 GCA_017522945.1 Clostridia bacterium | reverse complement strand
TGATAGAAGTTTTTCTTTTGTGGACTTAGTGTAAATTCCTTCTTCTATCGCAGTTAAAATTTTATCAATAGATTTTTTAACCGTTTTTAGGTCTTTTTCAAAAGCAAGTAGTGCCGTTGGCTTTTCAATTTCAGCGTTAAAATTATCAACTACCGTTTTAGCAATTTTATCAATAACTTTTGGCGTTAAAACGTATTCAACGGTTGCACCAAAAACTACGCTTTCAATATAGTCTTGCTTAACGTTTTTCTTACTGCAACTATTTTTATCGGACTTTCTTCCAAAACATTTATAGTAGTGGTAAACTCTTCCGTTGTGGCTCGTTCCCGTCTCTGCTGTAATTGTGTTGCCACAATACCCACAGTACATTTTGCCACTTAATATGTAAGGGTTTTCGTGGTAAACTTCACGCTGTCTATGTTTATGTCCATCCATAATCAAATTGCACTCCTTAAATAGTCTTTTGTCAACGATAGGTGGAACGACGTCGGGATAGGTTGTCCCGTCAACAGTCACAATTCCTATATACTTTTCGTTACGTATCATACGGCAAATCCCCGTCATTGTAAATGCTTTTCCGTTTTTAGGCTTAATGCCTTGACTGTTTAATCTATCGACTATTGATTTTCCTTTTTCGCCGTTACGGTAACGATTGAAAACGTCTCTAACGATTTCTGCTTCTGCGGGGTTTACTACCCACTTTTTGTTTACGATATTATAACCGAGTAGGGTGTATCCACCAATAAAATGACCTTTAAGTAAACTTTCTTTAACGCCACGCTTTGTCTTTTGTGAAAGTTCGGCGGAGTAATACTCCGCCATACTCTCTAAAACGCCTTCGATAAGTATTCCGCTTGCGTCGTCTGAAATGTTTTCTTTTGCCGATAAAACCCTAACGCCGTTTTTCTTTAACTTTGCTTTATAGTTTGCACTATCGTACCTATTACGGGCAAAACGGTCTAATTGATAAACTAAAACGTATTCAAAATGCTTCTTTTTACTATCGTCAATCATTTTAAGAAATTGCGGGCGTTTATCCGACGTGCCCGTAAGCGCACGGTCTATGTATTCGGCGATAATGGTAATATCGTTTCTCTTTGCAAAATCATAGCACTCACGTAGTTGACCTTCAATAGATTGTTCGGTTTGTGCGTGTGAACTAAATCTTGCGTAAATTACTGCTTTCTTTTTCATAATTCCTCCTTGTTGCCGAAAAGTGTTTTCGGCGTAATGTTTTTAACATCTCCGCCTTGGTTTGCGAAGTCTAAAATTTTGTTTGCAAGTATGCTTGCGGCTCTTAAAATAGTGTTTTGGTCTGCTTCAAACGGATAGGTTTCCGTTTCGTTTGTGGAAAGGTTTATTTCCACTTTGTTAATTTCGTCTAAATAATGTCTTTTCAATTCTCCTTAATTTTTTATTTGTGCGGATACAATGTTCTCTTTCCTGATGGTAGAGCACCAATAAACTACACTTTATATAGTGCGTTGTGTTTGTTAGTAAATCTTTAACCATAAACCACAATTTTCCTCCTTAATTTTTTTGATTGGTTTGTGGCTTGCTTTACTCTTTAATTAAGGTTTTATCCCGTTCATTAGGATTTTTATTTAGACACCCCAAAAAAGTGTTTGTGTATCCTACCCTAAATTTCGGAATAAAGCAAGCAATTTTGATTAATATTTTATAAAATTATTAAATTTTTTCTTCGTGGGTTTTCTTGAAAGACTTTCACGTTGTTTAGCAACCAATTTTACTTCTTCAAGTTCGTTTGGTGCGTACTTAGATAAGAACTTCAAAAACTCCTTATGCTGTTGTAGTTCGGGAATTTGTTTTTCGTATTTTCTTAGTTCATTAAAGAGATACTCTTTGTCCTTATCGGTCGTTTTCTTTTCTTCTTCAAGCAGTTTGTATTTAGCAATTAAGCCGACCACTTGTTTTTCAAGTCCACTTTTAAAGAAAGGTTTTTTGCCGTTAATAGCATCTTCAAACGCTATTAAATACTCTTCCAAAGGTTTTAATTCTTTTGAAAGGGTGTTTTTCTTTTCTTCAAGTTTTTTCATTTCCCACTCGTATTTAGTTGTGTGTTTTTTGTTGCTTCCAATCTCGCCACGGTCTAAGCCATAGCGACAAGCAACTTGCTCGTAAAAATCGTCTTGTAAATTTCCAAACGAAACTTGTCCGCCTCGATGTTCCCAAAAGTCAGAAGAACATATTTTAGGGAAAGGTAGAGCATTGTACTCGTATATTCCTTTTCCGTTAATATCTTTTGCTTGTATGGGAGAGCCTTTTTCGTTTCGCAAAACTTTTCCGTCACTACCTTTTGCATAAACTTTCTTTTTGCCTTGGTCTACTATCGGTACGTAATAAAGTTGCAAGTGTGGTGTGGTTTCATCAAAGTGAATAACGGCAGACAAAATATTTTCGTCCGTTCCGTTATAACCGATTTCTCTAAGAACGAATTTGTAACAATCGTTAAAAAACTCTAAAACTTTTGTTGGTGGCTGTTCGCCTTGCACGTAGCCAAGGTTTTCAAAGAACGTTTTGTCCGACGTTACTATAATTCCTTCAAAAGCAACCGACTTTTTCGTGTCCTTAAAAGTAGCGTTTGTTTTGGTGGCGATACTTTTCCATTCGGCGTTCATACCGTTTGTGGACTTTTTAAAATACAAATTTAACGGAGTTCGTTCCGTGTCAATATCTGCATTTCGGTTGCTTCTACTTGTTCTTTCGGTTTCCGCACCGATTTTCCCGAGCGAATTTTTTGTAAACTTTTGAACTCTTATAACCTGATAACTAATAATTTTCACCTCCTTTGACCGTTGTCAGTTATTTATTGAGCGTTTAGTTTTTTTGACACGGCTATTGCATAGCCATATCTCACTAAGATACAAACTTCGTTTTTGTATCCCGTTCGCTCTGCCGAGGGCTGATTTCCAACTTAAAATCCCGTTCATTAGGAAACAAAAAAGCGCAAGTGTTCATTACTTGCGCAAATTAAAAAGGAGCACCTAAATTGATGCTCCAAGGTTGGCTAAATTACCCCTCCATATATCAAGCGGTTAAAACGCCGAAATTATTCCGTAATTTTTAATTTTTTTGTAACAACTTTATTTTTATACTTTTTATCGAGTTTTTTACAATGTTCCATAAACGCTGTAAGTTGCTCTTTTATTGGGCGTGTATCGTTCTCATCAACAACTAAAACATAGTTTTCGTCAAGATATTTTTGATAGCGTTTATTCCGTTTTTCAACGTAAGGTTTTGCGATACGTTCTTTGTAAAACTCTTCTGCCGTGCACTCAAGTCGCTTTACAATCTCGTTATACTTATCTAAAAGTTTTTGAAAGTTTACGTCAGTAGGGCGTGGTTGATTTTGTTTTTTCATTTCTTCAATGCGTTCAAAGAAAGCAATAAACAACCATTGAAAACACGGTGGCTCGTATTCGTAATATTCGTAAAACCACTCTCTCACTTGGCGTGGTAGTTCGTTCAATCGGTTTCCAAGTTCTAACTCGTTATACTTTTCCCAAGCCCTCATAACAAGATATTTAATGGCAAAGTAGCAGTATTCTTTATAACTATAAAACCAAGAACAAATATATTCTTGTAGTTGCAATGGCATTTCTACACGGAACACGTCCCACAAAATATCTTCGTCACCATCGGTAACGCCTTTATTTTTGAATTTACGCCATTGCTTTATAGCGTAAATTTCATCGTCATCTTGAGTTTGACCTTTTAAGTCATCCGTTTCTATGGCGGAGAACATTTCAGTTAAACGTTTAGAAACTTCGCCTTGCGACAGTCCAACCATTTTTGCAATCTCTTTTTGATTAAACTTATCTTCGTAAAGGGCATAAATGTCACGGTCTAGTTCGCTAAATTCTCTGAGCAGAAGATTTTCAATATCTTTTTTACGTAAGAAATCATCTTCCGAGTCAAACTTTTTGCTATGTAAAAAGCCGTTATCCGCACCAACGGCAGGCTTAACGTTATCGGTGAGTTTAACCGAATGGTCTTTATGCCTACGATTGCCATTATACATTTCGGTATCTAGTTCAACTAGCTTTTCCCATTGTTCTTCATCAACTGCAACAGAATCCAATTTGTGGTTGTTATAAAAGTAGTAAAGAAACTTGCCGTTTTCTTCGGCAGGTTGCTTCTCTTTATTTAACTTATACGCTTTGGTTACTTTCATCTTTTACTCCTTTTCTTTCAGTATAACATAGTATATATGACAGATTTTGTCATATATTGTATGATATTATGTAAAAAATTAAAAAAGAACAATTCGCTATATTTATTATTATCTATAATATATATTTAAGTAATTCTATGCTAAAAGACAATAAAAGGCGCCAACAATACTGAATTTGACATATTTTCACAAAAGATTGTCAACATACTGACAATTATTTATATAATAAATGTCATTTGCTATTGACTTTTTGAAATTAATATGTTAAAATTTAGAAAAAATATTTTTAGGAGAAACAAAAAATGACGTTAGCAAATCCAGAAAATATATTAAATTTATTATTTTCTTATAATCCTTGGTGGCAAACCGGTGCTATTCAAAAGGAATTTAATAAACCTATGAGAAGATTTGCTTATTATGAAGCAATAAAAACGTTATCGCATCCAATAAGAAGGTCAGTTATTTTATGTGGGGCAAGAAGGACAGGTAAAACAACCATAATGTATCAAGCTATAAATAAATTATTGGAGTCGGGAGTTCCGCCAAAAGATATTTTATTTATTTCTTTCGACCATCCTTTATTAAAGCTGTGCACTATAGAAAAGGTTTTAGATGTTTATCGTTCTAATATTTCAAGTAGCGAGACAATTTATTGCTTTTTTGACGAAATACAATATGCTGATGATTGGGATAGATGGTTAAAGATTTTATATGATACACAACCAAATATCAAAGTAATGGCAACAGGTTCTGCTAGTCCTATACTAGAAGAAAAAACAACAGAAAGTGGTTTGGGTAGATGGATTATAATACATGTTCCAACTTTGTCATTTTTTGAGTATTGTCAGTTGTTAAATATAAAAGTTCCAGACTTACCAATAGATTTAAAGCCGACACAAATGTATTTGAGACCTTTGCAAGAACAAACGGAAATTTTTAATAAGCTTTCTATGTTGCAAGTGCATTTTATAAGGTATCTACAAGTAGGTGGCTTCCCAGAGTTGGCATTAAGTTCGGACGATATTTACGCTCAAAGAATTTTAAGAGAAGACATTGTTAACAAGGCTTTAAAAAGAGACTTACCTTCTATTTATGCGATTCGTAATATAAGCGACATTGAAAAGATTTTCTTGTACTTATGTTATACATCGTCAAACATTATAAATCTTCAAACGATGTGTAAAGAGCTTGAGGGAGTGAGTCGTAACACAATAGATAAATATATCGGCTATTTAGAAAGTGCTAATTTGATATATATCAGTCCTGTAATAAACGTAGGCGCAAAGCAATTATTAAAGACTCAAGATAAAATATACATTGCTGATGCTGCAGTAAGAAATGCGGTATTGATGAAGGATGATATTACAAATGACCCCGAAGAGTTGGGGATAATTGCCGAAACGGCTATTTATAAACACATAAAAGCTTTTTATTATGATGGCTCAACAAAAGTTGGTTATTATAGAGGTGGTAAAAAAGAAGGCGAAATAGATATTGTGGTAAAGTCTGAAAAGTTCCCAACTATTATGATAGAAGTAAAATACAGAGACCAGGCAAAAATAAGCGAATCGGATGCTATTGTTGAAATGACGAATGAAAAGTTCCCAAATTTAGTTATAACAAAAAAAGCAACAGATTTCGGTAAATGCGAGTATGGCGAAAAAAGTATTTATCGTATGCCTGCCCCTGCATTTTTGTATATGTTGGGATATGTAGAAAACAAAAAAAATAAAGATAAAGAAGATTAAATTTATATATGGCACAACAAATCATATTTACTGTGATAGAATTACTATAGGAGAATTTATAAAATGGAATGGATAAATTTGGCGGCGCTAGTTATTATCCCGATTTTGGCTGTTATTATAGCGCAAAACTTACAAGATAGAAGCGAAAAGCGTAAGGATAAAATGCGTGTTTTTTCTCACTTGATGTCTTATCGTTCTTTTGGTTATGTGGACC
>JAFWXT010000007.1 GCA_017522945.1 Clostridia bacterium | reverse complement strand
TTATACCGATAATAGTGAAAAGATTTTAGTTGGTTATACAGGAAGCGAAACTAATTTAGTTTTACCTAACTATATTACAAAAATTAATCGATATGCCTTCAGTGCTTGCAGTGGGTTAACTTCGGTTGAAATACCAAATAGCGTAACTTCAATTGGTTCTTATGCGTTTTTTGATTGTTATAAACTTGTTGAAGTAATAAATAACTCGCCATATATTACAGTAGCAAAAGGCGATCTTTCTAACGGCTTTATTGGTTATTATGCATTATCGGTTAGTAACTGTGATAATAGTTACGTAAGTAAACTTTCAAATGATAATGGATTTATAATTTATACCGATAATAGTGAAAAGATTTTAGTTGGTTATACAGGAAGCGAAACTAATTTAGTTTTACCTAACTATATTACAAAAATTAATCGATATGCCTTCAGTGCTTGCAGTGGATTAACTTCGGTTGAAATACCAAATAGTGTAACTTCGATTGGGGATCGTGCGTTTTATGATTGCAGTAGTTTAACTTCGGTTGTAATACCAAACAGCGTAACTTTAATTGGGGAGCGGGCGTTTGGTGGTTGCAGTAGTTTAACTTCGGTTGTAATTGGCAACAGTGTAACATCAATTGGCGGTTATGCGTTTTGGTGGTGCGTTAGTTTAACATCGGTTGAAATTGGCGATAGTGTAACTTCAATTGGTGAAAGTGCGTTTTATGGTTGCAGTAACTTAAAAGAAGTAAACTGTTTAGGTACAATTGACCAGTGGGCTCAAATAGAATTTGGGGATTATGATGCTAACCCATTATATTATACAAAACAATTAAAAATAAATGGTGAAGTGGTAACTGAAGTTAATTTAACAACTGCTACAAAGATTGGTTCTTATGCGTTTTATCGTTGCGGTGGGTTAACTTCGGTTGTAATTCCAAATAGCGTAACTACAATTAGTGAGCGTGCGTTTTATGGTTGCAGTAGGTTAACTTCAATTGAAATACCAAATAGCGTAACTTCAATTGGTGAAGGTGCGTTTGCTAATTGCATTGGTTTAACTTCGGTTGTAATTGGCGATAGTGTAACTTCAATTGGGGATCGTGCGTTTTGTTATTGCTTTAATTTAACTTCGGTTATTGTTAGCGAAAATAATCAATGTTATAGTTCATATAACGGCGATTTATATAATAAGGATAAAACAACTTTAATTAACTACGCTATGGGTAAAAGTAAAACTTCACCCGAATTTAGCATTCCTTATGGTGTAACATCAATTGGTGATTGGGCATTTGATGGTTGCAGTAGTTTAACTTCGGTTGTAATACCAAACAGCGTAACTTCAATTGGTAATTATGCGTTTAATGGTTGCAATGGGTTAACTTCGGTTGAAATACCAAATAGCGTAACTTCAATTGGTGAGCGTGCGTTTGGTAGTTGCTATGGTTTAACTTCGGTTGTAATACCAAATAGCGCAACTTCAATTGGTAATTATGCGTTTTATTGTTGCTATAGTTTAACTTCGGTTGTAATAGGCGATAGCGTAACTTCAATTGGTGAGCGTGCGTTTGGTCATTGCACTAAATTAAAAAATATTTATTACGCAGGAACACAAGAAGAATGGGATAAAATCACAAAAAATAGAGATTGGGATTGTTACGCAGTCGATTATACAATAACTTATAACTACAAAGGCGAGTAAAATTTAATAAACAAATAAAAGTGTGTTTGGTAGGCTAAACACACTTTTTGTTTGCAATTTAAAGTACTTTTTATTGGTAATAATATTAAATTTTTTAATATGCTTGTATTTTTAGTTTGACAAGTGGATAAATTATGAGTATAATATAAATGCTACTAAATTGGTAGCAATTTAAATTAAGGTGAAAAATGAAAATATCTTCAAAAGCGCATTATGGACTGCAAGCGGTTTTTATACTTGCAAAAACGGGCGACGTGGTTTCGGCAAAAACCTTAGAAAGCGAAATTGGCGTTTCGTGTAAATATTTAGAGCGTATAATGCGAATATTAACAAACGCAGGCGTGGTGCAAGCAAACCGCGGTATTCAAGGCGGTTATTATTTAGCAAAACCGGCAAACAAAACCACCGCGGGCGAGGTTGTTAGGGCGCTTGAAGACCAGCTTGAAATTATCGACTGTGTAACCGGTAATAGCTGTAACAAATGCGGAACGAGTTTCGTTTGGAAAAAACTTTACCAAGGCATTAACGATATTTTAAACGGTATTACATTAAGCGATATGGTTTCGGCAGACCTACTTTCTTCACTTGAAAAACAAGGGGTGATTGAGCCCTGTGATAGTAGTTGTGAGCAAGGATGTAAAAGTTGCTCGAAAAAGTGCGCTGAATAACACCGAAATTATTTTAGGCTTTAGTTGTAATAATGAATTATAGCTTTATAATTCAATCATCTATTGTAACATCACTTAATTATAAAACTCATACACAAAATATATAAAGGAAAATTTATGCAAAAAATTTATTTAGATCACGCGGCAACTACGGCGGTGCTTCCTGAAGTAGTTGAAAAAATGCTACCATATTTTAGCGGTGTTTATGGCAATGCAAGCAGTCAACACTTTTATGGTAGAGAGGCGCAAAAGGCGCTTGACGAAGCAAGAGATACTATTGCAAAAATAATTAACGCGCATCCATCTGAAGTATATTTTACTTCGGGCGGAACTGAAGCGGATAACTGGGCAATGAAGGGTATTGCTCGCGCTTACGAAAGCAAAGGTAAGCACGTTATAACAACCGCTATCGAGCATCCTGCTGTTTTAGGTGCTTGTAAGGACCTTGAAAGGGTAGGTTTTGAAGTTAGTTATATAGGCGTAAACAAAAACGGGGTTATCGATTTAGATAAGCTTGTTAGCGAGATAAGAAGCGATACTATTTTAATTTCGTGCATGTATGCAAATAACGAAATAGGAACTATTCAACCTATCGAGCAAATAGCAAAAATAGCAAAAGAAAGAAATATTGCTTTCTTTACCGACGCGGTACAAGCTATGCCGGTTATTGATATCGACGTTAAAAAGGTTGGTATGGATGCGATGAGTTTTTCTTCGCATAAGTTCAACGGACCTAAAGGTATTGGCGTTTTATACGTTAGAAACGGCTTAAAAATTAAAAGTATGGTTTCGGGCGGTCACCAAGAAAGAACTAAACGCGGTGGCACTTCAAACGTTGCCTTAGCCGTTGGTATGGCTGAAGCACTACGCCTTAACCGTTTAACCTTAAAGCAAGATTATGCTTACGTTGAAGGTCTTCGCGATTATTTTGTTAAAAGGGTAGAAGAAGAAATTCCGTTTGCTTACCTTAACGGTGACAGACAAAATAGAGTTCCTTCAAACGCGGACTTTTCGTTTGAGTTTATTGAAGGTGAATCAATATTGTTCTCGCTTGATTTAGAAGGTATTGCGGTTTCTTCGGGTTCGGCTTGTTCTTCGGGCTCGCTTGACCCATCGCACGTGTTGCTTGCAATTGGCGTTGAAGAAGCGCTTGCTCACGGCTCGATTAGATTTTCGTTTGGAAAAGACAATACTAAAGAGCAGGTTGATTACACTGTGGACAAGCTTAAAGAAATTATTAGTAGGCTTCGCGCTATGTCGCCACTTTACAAACTAAATAGCGAAATTAAAAAGGTATAATTATTAAGGAGATAAATTATGTATAACGAAAAGGTAATGGAGGCTTTTAAAAATCCAAAAAACGTTGGCGAAATTGAAAATTACGACGGTATTGGCGTTGTTGGTAACGCAAGCTGTGGCGATATAATGCAAATTACTATTAAGGTTGAAAACAACGTTATAGTTGACGCTAAGTTTAAAACTTTTGGTTGCGCGGCTGCAGTTGCTACAAGTTCTACCGCTACCGATATGGTTATTGGTATGACTTTAGAAGAAGCCTTAGAAGTAACTAATAAAAAGGTTGTTGAAGTTTTAGAAGGCTTACCACCACAAAAAATTCACTGCTCGGTTCTTGCTGAAGAAGCTATCAAAAAGGCTATTGAAGATTATCGCAGTAAACAAGGAAAATAAAAAAATAGAAGTTGTGCAAAAACTATGCGCAACTTTTTTCTTTTAACAAATATAAATTTTTTAAAAATTCTTTACAAACCCTTTGTTATTTGATATAATCAAAAGCGTAGTTTATATATAGGAGAACTATTATGAAAAAAATTGTTGCGTTGGTGCTAGCGATTTTAAGTTTGCTTTGTTTTGCTTCGTGCGGGAATGCAAGCAAGCTAAACGATATGGAGCAGTTTGGCGAAGAATCAACACACTCTCAGGCTAAAACGTGGGCAAATAATCTTATGATACGTGAGCACCCCGTGCAAGATAATTGGTATAATCTTAAAGCTAACGTTCAATTAAAAACCCAGGAAAGGGGAATAAGTACCGAAGTTGATTATTCTATTAAAACTACCTTTTTAAAATGTAGTGATTTAAAAGATTTTACTGGCAAGATGTACGTTGATTTTGAGTATAAAGAAAGCTACGAAATGAATGGCGAGGCGCAAAGCAATTTAATGCACGTTAAAATGGATATAATTTGCGTTGACCAGTGGCTTTATGCCGAAGTTGATAACGAAATCACCATAAAATTCAACGGCGAAATTGAAAATATTAACGAAAATTATAAGGTAAAATCACAAATTGTGTATGCTGAAGTATTGCAGTCGGTTGATAGTATGCTTGAAATTTTAAGCTTACAATATTTTCAATCGATTGTGAATTCAAATTTAGGTGAAAACGCAAAATATTATCTTGGCGATAACTATTTGGGTATTTCGTTTGAAGATGAAGGCAATTTAAATAGCATTTATTATCAATTTGAAGAAAACACTTCTGTAATTAGCGAAGTTGGGTATAAGGAAACTTACGCAAATGGTGACCTTAGTAATCAACTAATTTTTAAAAAGTGTAGCCCTATAAGCGTTAAAGTGCCTAAGGATGCAGATTCATATGAAGTTGGCGAACTTCCCGACTTGGGCGCGCTTGCATAAAAAATAAAATTTAATAAACAAAAAAACGCTCGCTTTTGTTTAAACGAGCGTTTTGTTTTTATTTGTTATTGTTCATCTGTTGTAACAGTTTCTTTAATTTCGCCTGTGAGTGAATCGATTATAAACCAAATTAGGTTTGCGCCGAAAACTATAAGTGGTTTTCGCATATAATCTAAAGCGAAAAATTTAAGTGAAAAGCCAAACATTATAAAATCGGGGAGAATAATTTGTATTAAATATAATATGCTTACTATAAGAGAACCCAAAAGCATTAAATGGTTTTTGTTTGCGCTATTTTTAGCTGTGTTTTTTGAAGTTAAAAGAAAAACTATTATCGATGCGCCTAAAACTACGTACCGATAAATTTGATATAGGCGCAGAGTTGTTGGCGACATTTCAAAGGGAGGTCTATCCATTAACCAAAAATTAGATAAAACAATAAATGACGTTATTGTTGCTAAAACTAATGGTAAAAATTTTTTTAAAAATTTAAACATAAAAATACTCCATAAGTAAATTTTAACAAAAAAATTATAGCAATATTAAAATAATAAGTCAAGCGTAGAATAAAACAAATAAAAAAAACGCTTGCTTTTGTTTTTAGGCGAGCGTTTTGTGTTAAGTTATAATTTGTTTATTAGCTTATAAATTATTCTTCTTCGTTTTGTTGGTAAAAACGTTTACTTACAGCAGAATAAACGAAAAACCAAACAAGGTTGATTACAAACATTAAAAAGCGAGTTCCGCTAAAAATGACTCTTAAATCCATACCACCCATTGATAAAACAGGTAAGGCAAATTGAACTAAATTTAATAGACTTAAAAATAATGCGCTTTTAATAACTTTGTTTGAATTATCGGCACTTGAAGTTACATTTTTTAAAGTTCTTAATAAAATAACAAGGGCGTAAAGAAGGTTAAAGTAGCGTAAAAGATTAGCAATTATACTTCCAAATTTTGTGCGCATTGGTATAACATTGAAGTGAAAACCAATTCTGAAAAAATCAATTAACACAAAAGCGCAAGTTAATATAGCTACCAAGCCTGGTAAACCTTTTCTTAATAATTTTTGCATAAAAACATCTCCTTAAAATTAATTACTATTAATAGTATAAGGTAATTATAACAATGCTAACAGTTTTTGTCAACTAATAAACTTACTTTGTTAAAATTTGAAGTTAATTATATAGCATTTTTGGTGAATTTGCTAAAGATTTTAATGATTTTTGCTAATTTATAAAAATGTTAAAAAATCGAAAATTTTTGACACAATTACCCATTGAAAAGAATTAGATATTAGACTATAATATCAATAGATTGCCGATGAATTGTCAAACTAAGTGCAACACTTTGAAAGATTTTCATTAAATAAATCTATAGGTTTTTTAAAAAATAATATTTTTTTAGGTCTGGCGTTAATTAACGCCAGATTTTTTTCGAGCGTTTTTGGTGAAACGCGAGA
>JAFWXT010000044.1 GCA_017522945.1 Clostridia bacterium | reverse complement strand
TCGTTTGCGACCTTTTTGGCGATATTAGTTATGAAGAAATGAAATCTTTAGTAGAAATGCATTACAACGCAGAAGTGATTGAAATGGTTGACGGGCTTGCAGATTCTTGCCCCGTTAAGTTAAAATCAAAACTTATCACTCTTTGCTGTTGCTTCCTTGCCGTAGATGAAACTATTTCTCGTGAAGAAGTTGCTTTCATAAATAAACTTTGCGAAGGTGATGAAAGTCACTAAAATAAAAACAATTTAAAGTGCGGTTAACCGACTTATACCGCACTTTTTTATGCAAAAAATTAAGTAAAAACATATTAAGTATTACACCTAATAAAATAATAATATATAATAACGCGCGCGCAACGTTATATAATATATATAACGCACGAAAAAGCAAAAGGGTAATAAGGTAAAAGATTTTATAAGTAAAGTTGTTTATAAAAATTTGTAAGAATAAAAAATTTTAAAAAAATTTAAAAAAATTTAAAAATGTTTTAAAAAATAGTTGACAAACGCTTTGTTTTTGAATATAATAATAACAGTAATCATTACTGATAAGGAATTTGAGATGCAATTACGAAGGTCGAAACAACGAGATTTAATAACTGAAATTTTAAAAAGCACCTGTTCGCATCCAACGGCAGAGTGGATATATGAACAGGCTCGTGAAAAAGATCCAACAATAAGTCTTGGAACTGTGTATCGCAATTTAAAACTTCTTTGCGACATAGGCGAGGCGATGGCTCTTGAAACCGCCGATAAAAAAATTCATTACGACGGTTGTGTTAAAAATCACCGACATTTTATTTGTAATAACTGCGGTGCAGTTTACGACCTTGAACCCACTTCGGTTGAACAACCAAGTGAACTTTTACAAAAGGGATTTACGGTAACTCGTGAAAGTTGCGTTTATTACGGAACTTGTGGCGAGTGCCTATCGAAATAAAAAAACAAAAAAACATTTTATTTATTAGGAGAAAAGTTATGAAAAAATTTGTTTGCAACATTTGTGGTTACACTCACGAAGGCGAAAGCGCACCAGAATTCTGCCCAACTTGTAAAGCCCCAGCTTCAAAATTTACTGAACAAGCAGGCGAAAAAACTTGGGCTGCAGAACACATTGTAGGCGTTGCTAAGGGCGTTGACGCTGAAATCATTGAAGGTTTAAGAATGAACTTCGTTGGCGAATGCACAGAAGTTGGTATGTATCTTGCAATGGCACGCGTTGCTCACCGTGAAGGATATCCAGAAATTGGTTTATATTGGGAAAAAGCAGCTTATGAAGAAGCTGAACACGCTGCAAAGTTTGCAGAACTTTTAGGCGAAGTTGTTACTGATTCTACTAAAAAGAACCTTGAAATGCGCGTAGAAGCTGAAAACGGCGCAACACTTGGTAAATTTGAACTTGCTAAACGCGCTAAAGAACTTGGTCTTGATGCTATTCACGATACAGTTCACGAAATGGCTCGCGACGAAGCTCGTCACGGTAAGGCTTTTGAAGGCTTACTTGCTAGATATTTTAAGAAATAAGCTTATATCTAAACACTAATTTGAGGGCCGTTGAGACCTTTCGACTGTCGCTCAAGGTGACAAAGAATAAGCACTTAGCATAACAATAATCAGTACATTAAAACAAAAAAGGTGATATATATGGAAAAATACGTTTGTCCTTGTGGTTACGTTTACGACCCAGCGCTTGGAGATGAAGAAACTGGCGTAGCTCCAGGCACTTCTTGGGAAAATGTTCCCGAAGATTGGGTTTGCCCTGTTTGTGGGTTGGGTAAGGACGCTTTTGAACAAGAATAATTAGGTCTTATATACTTCGTTATTGTCACGAAGCCTTGTGCTTTACCTCGGTCATGTACGCAAAAAGTACACTCCCGTCGGTAAATGCTCGGTTTCGTGCCACTAACTCGCATCTAAAACCTAATTGCATTAGGTCTATATAATTCGTTATTGTCACGAAGCCTTATGCTTTACTTTGGTTATCTACGAAAAAGTATATTTTCTTCGGTAATGCTCGGTTTCGTGCCACTAACTCGCATCTAAAACCTAATTGCATTAGGTCTATATAATTCGTTATTGTCACGAAGCCTT
>JAFWXT010000006.1 GCA_017522945.1 Clostridia bacterium | reverse complement strand
CCAAAAAAACGTCAACTAATTAGTCGACGTTTTTGGGTTGTTTTGAAAGTTAACTCAGTAAATTAGAATGTTTGTGCGATTGTTTCGATTTTAGCGACAGCATCTGCAAGGATTTGCTCAGCATTTTCAGGTGCGTAAGCTTGGCCTTCGATATAAACAGATGTCACGTCATCGATACCGATGAAGTTCAAGACACCGTTGATGTATACTGATGCGAAGTCATTTCCACCGTAAACACCACCGTTGGCTTGGATGTGTAGGACTTTTTTACCAGTTGCAAGACCGACAGGGCCTTCAGCTATATATTTAAATGTTTTACCAGCAACGTTGATTGTATCAACCCATGCTTTAAGACGTGTTGGGATTTGGAGGTTCCAAAGTGGGTTAGCGATGACAACTTTATCAGCAGCAAGGAATTGGTCAGTCAATTCACCAAAACGGCCAACTTTAGCTTGTTGTTCAGGGCTAAGTGCACCAAATTCTCCACCAGCAGCTAGTGTGTTAAAAGCAGACGCGATGTCAGCATCGATTTCAGGTACGTTATCAGCAAATACATCAAGTACTGTGATTGTATCATTAGGGTTAGCAGCTTGATAAGCAGCTTTAAATGCTTCTAAGCCTTTTACTGAAAAAGATGTTTCTGATGTAAGTGGATGTCCTTTGACAAGCAATACGTTTGACATGTGGGAACCTCATTATTTCTATTATTTTTTTATTTATTACTTATTCATTCTATATAAAAATGGCTAAAAAAGCTTTGTTTACGCTTGTAAATTTTATCACGAAATAGTGTGATAAGTAGCTGACCTTTCTGGGCGTTCATATGGCTAAAATTAAGCTGCTACCTGACTTTTTAAAGCGGGGTAGCCACCAGTTTTTGGCAAGTGAGGTCTAAATGTTACACAATTGAAAAAAAAACAAAAATATGTTATATTATTAGATTGAAAAAGAAATAGGACACAATCGTTGATATATAAGGGTTTGAGGGTGTTGTAGATTCGCTTAACCATCCTTTTAACCATCCCTTGCTATATTTTTATAATGCTTTTAAGATATTACCGAACTTTTCGGCAGTATCTTTTTTCTTATCCTCGGCAAGATGACTGTAAGTGTTCATAGTAATAGAGTAATCAGCATGACCTAGCCTTAACTGTATTTCTTTAGGGTTGACATCGGCATTCATTAATAAGCTGGCATGAGTGTGTCTGAAACCATGAAAGCCTATATTAGGTACATTAGCAAGTTTAAAATGTTTTTGTAAAATCACAAGTTCATTCGCATAGGTAATTGTATGTTTTAGGTTTTCAAATACTAAACTATCTTTCAAAGTGATCACTCTATTGTTTTGAATTTTTTTCCATGATTTAAGCAGTATCAAGGTAGAAGTATCAAGAGTTACAATTCTATTGCTTTCTTTGGTTTTTGCGCCTTTTTGAATACGTTCGGCTTTATTCATAGTTTGAACGATTGTTTTATTTACCGAGACATTCGCATTGTTAAAATCAATATCAGACCAAGACAGGGCCAAACACTCGCCTATACGTAAACCAGTGGCAAGTAAGAAACGATACAGTGTAACATGTCGCTGGTTGCTTGTTGTGTATGCCAAGTTATCCAGGTAAGATAGAAAAGTCTTTAATTCAGTATTGTCAAAATACTTGATTTTATTAGTTGTCCTAGATTTCAGTTTAGGCGGTATCACATTTATAGCTGGATTACTTTCGATCGCACCTAGTTGCATGCCATAGTCTAATATGCGCTTGATATAGTTAAGCAACATTTTATAGTCTTTACACTTTCCTTTTTCTCGTTTCCCCTCTTTGATAGGGCTTGTATTAGCGTTTTTAGCCCACTGATTGACAATACCTTGCAATAACACTGGGTTTATCTTATTAAGCTGATACGAGCCAAGAGCAGGCAATATATAGACTTTTAAGAAGTTATTAGCTACCCTTATACTATTAGCTTTTACAGTCAGCTTATAGCTATCAAACCAGTTCATAGCAAGCGCATTAAAATTATTAAAGACAACTTTTTCCCTTGCAATAGTAGAGCCATTACTGATAAACTGATTAATAGCTTGATTTGCTTTGATCTCGCACATTTTACGAGTTTTAGCAGTCGCAGTAGTTTGCACTTTCTTACCAGTTAAACTATCCACACCAAGATAAATATTAGTACGGTACACAATAGTACCGTCTTTTTTTGTGACTTCTTTTATATTCATATTCTCTCCAGTTCTATTGTCAGGCAAGGCAATTGAGGTATGAGAAATGAGTTATAGTATATAGCACATAAAAGTTAACCAGTTTACTAGTTGTATAGATATAGAAATTTATATTAATATAGTATTATTTAAGGTAACAAGGTAACAAAAGAGTATAAAGCTATATATAGCAATGGGTTAGAGCGTTACCGTTCTAAAAAAGTATAGTAACGCAAGGGTAACACGGTAACAGTATATTCAACCATTCTTTTTATTTTGGGATAATTAGTTATGATAACGTAGTGTATTCTAGTGTATTTTACGTTTGTTATTTTCAATATTTCCCGAGGGAGTGAGTAATATTTCTTATTTTAACAGGCTTTCAAATACTAGTGTGGCTTGTAATCTATCACCGCCACCAAAACCTTTACTGCCACCATTGGCGGTTGTAATCGTGTGTAGACGGTAACCTTTGGAACACTGTTTATTGATAACATTTTCTAATTCTGATAGATTTTTAGAACCTTTGCCGATAAATTTTTCTTTTAAAACAACTTCTAAGACAACGTAATTAGGCATATTTATAAAATTCCTTTATAGCTTTTAATCTCTCCGTAGCTTCTTTTGTCAATTCTTTAGATTTTTTATACAAACAATAACAATAAGCTTGTTTTTCACTTCT
>JAFWXT010000043.1 GCA_017522945.1 Clostridia bacterium | reverse complement strand
TCAGTCCCCTGCTCTACCGACTGAGCTACCGAGGCATAACAAACTTCATATTTTAACTTTTATCGCTTAATGCAAAAAGCATTAAGCGATATCGGTCAAATGGCGACCTGGAAGGGACTCGAACCCTCGACCTCTAGCGTGACAGGCTAGCGTTCTAACCAGCTGAACTACCAGGCCATTTTATAAAGTTTTGTTTATTGGTGGGCCTTCACGGACTCGAACCGCGGACCAATCGGTTATGAGCCGACCGCTCTAACCAACTGAGCTAAAGGCCCTTTATAAGTTTACTTTGGTCGGGGTGAAGAGACTCGAACTCCCGACCCCATGGTCCCAAACCACGTGCGCTACCAAACTGCGCTACACCCCGTAAACACAATGCTCATACATAATACTATAATTTAAAAAAATTGTCAACCAATTTTTTGTTATTTTTTCAAAAAAAATTGATTTTTTTTAAGTTTTTTTTAAATAGCGGTCGATTATATATAGCCTTATCAAATTGCTTTTAAAACAACTGTTGTAAACTTATAAAAATTTATTAGTGGCGTAGCGCTAACTACGCCACTAAATTTATTTTTTATTACTTATTGCTGTTTGCTAAAAGTTCAGCAATTGAGATACCAGAATTGTTATCTTCTTTCCATTCTCTAATTTCGCCGTCATTTTCTTCGCTCTTAGCTTTTCTTGGCTTACGAGCAGGCTTTTCAGCGTTTTCAGCATTTTCTTCTTTCTTTGGCTTAGCTGGAGCTTCTGGAGCTGGAGTCATTGCCTTGATAGAAAGAGTGATTTTTTCCTTTTCGTGATCGATAGCGATAATCTTAGTTTCAACTTCTTCGCCAATCTTTAAAGCAGAAGTTGGATTTTCTAACCATTCGTGAGAAATTTGAGAAACGTGAACTAAACCGTCGATACCCTTTTCTAATTCAACGAATGCACCGAAAGGAACGATTCTTACAACCTTACCTGTAACAACGTCGCCAACCATATATTTGCCAGCAACTAAATCCCATGGACGTGGTTGAAGTTGTTTATAACCTAAAGAAACCTTTTTGCTTTCTTTATCGCATTTTAAAACTCTAAATACGTATTCACCACCGATTTCTAAAACGTCAGCTGGTGAATTGCAACCAGTCCAACTTAAATCAGAGATGTGAGCTAAACAGTCGATACCGCCAACGTCAACGAATGCGCCGAAGCTTGCGAATCTAACAACTGTACCCTTAACGTCGTCATTAACAGAGATAGCGCTGAAGAATTCTTCTTCTTTAGCTGCTCTTTCAGCATCTCTTGCAGCCTTTTCAGCTTCAAGAATAACTCTTTGAGATGCAACGATTTGTTTTCTTCTTCCGCTTTCAACCTTTTCAGCTTTAACTCTTAAAGTTTTGCCAACGTACTTTTCAAGGTCTTTAACGAAACCGATTCTAATTTGTGAAGATGGAACGAATACTTCAAAGCCAGCATAGTGAGCAATTAAGCCACCCTTGTTGAAACCATCTACAGTAACAGAAAATTCTTTGCTACCATCTGAAATTTCAGCAACTAACTTTTCATCTTCTAAATCTTTAGCGATTGCTTTTTCTGAAAGTTGAACTGGGTTTAAACCAATGATCTTAACAGAAATTTCTTCGCCAACTTTTGCAGCGTAAACTGCTTTATCGTAGCTTTCGCAATCAATCTCTTCTTTAGGAAGAAGGATTTCTTTCTTGGTATTGCTGATATAAACAGCAAGACCTTCATCTGTAGCCGAAGAGATAGTAGCCGTAATCTTCTGCCCCTTTCTGAATTTTGTTTGTTTTTCATCCATTTTTGCGACAGCTTCTTCCATCGTTTCAGCAGTTGCTACTGCTGCTTCTTCTACTACTGGTGTGGTAACTTCCACAACTTCAGCTTCAGTGTGCTTTTCCATACTAAAGAAAACCTCCATACCTTGTTCAGACGGCGTTGACGCGCCTGATACAATACCCAACTTTTTAAATGATACTAATTTTTTTATTTCAGACTCGCAAACGTTGCTCATCATAAAAACGTTGTTACAATGCTGTTTGCAAATTGAAAAAAGTTTACGTGTGTTACTGCTTTTTTCACTGCCAAGAACAAGCATACAATCACAAATTTTCGATAAGTTTGCCGTTTCGCTTTGTCTTTCCTTAGTAGTATAGCAAATTGTATCAAAAACTTCAACTGTTTTGAAGTGACTTTTATCAAATTTTTTTAAAAAATATGCAAATTTTTCATTTGAAAAGGTAGTTTGGGCTACAATACATACTTTTTTTTCGGTTAAAGCCGTATAATCAAGCTTATTGCCATCAGTAACAATACCTTTACCGTTACACCAACCTAAAAGCCCTAAAACTTCGGGATGCTCCTTTTCACCAACGATAATTACCGAAAACCCGTTTGCCGATCTTTCGGCAATTATTTTTTGCGTTCGTTTTACAAACGGACAAGTACAGTCGATAATTTCGCAACCCTTACTTTCAAGCTCGCTATAAACTTGTTTTTCAATACCGTGCGACCTAACTATTACCTTACTACCGTTTGGAATTTGACTAACAGAATAAGCAGTAGTCGTACCTGTTTCTTCTATTTGTTTTATAACATTTTCGTTATGTATAAGTTCGCCTAAAATATAAACGCCCTTACCGCAAATTTTTTTAGCAGTTTCAACGGCGTTTTTAACACCTTTACAAAAACCGCTATTTTTTGCAATATAAATTTGCATTCTATTTTTTATCCTTTACCTTTTTCTTGCTTTGCAAAATTTCTTCAAGTTCTAATTTTGCCTTGCATAATTCGTCGTACATTTTTTGCGTAAGTTTGTCGTTAAGTTCAGAATCGTATTTTTGCCCGTCAAACTCGCTAAAATCAAATGTTTTACCTACGTAAACGTAATTTTTACCGAATAATTTTGGTTTATGATGAATGTTTATAGGAATAATTTTTGCCTTAGTTTTAAAAGCAAACATTCCTGCTCCACCGTGAAGCGGTTGAATTTCAGTACCTTCGCGATTTCTCGTTCCTTCGGGGAAAATGCACAATCTTTTGCCAGATTTTAAAACCGATAAAGCCTTTTTTGTTGAAGCCATATCAACCTTTTCTCTATCAAGCGGAATGCCCCCCATTTGGTCGAACAACCAGGCTAAAAATTTATTTTTAAACCATTCTTTTTTTGCAAGATAATAGGTTTTTCCCTTAAAAAGATAACCAACGTAAGGAACGTCCATTTTACCTAAGTGATTACAAATTACAACAACGTTACCGTCGTGAATAATGTTTTCTTTACCAAAAACTTTTACAGGATAAAATATCCAAAGAAAAAGAGTAATTAATGGGCGTACGATAGTAAAAAACATACTATTTTCCCTCCCCTTTATTAACTTCATTTACAATTATATCAACAACCTGTTCGGCAGTTAAATGAGTAGTATCTATAACGGTTGCATCTGGAGCAATTGCTAAAGGAGCAAAAGCCCTATGACTATCGTTATAGTCACGCTCGTTAATTTCGCGTAAAAGGTCGTCAAAAGTAACGTTTTGATCTTTGGATAAAAGCTCTTTATATCTACGTTCTGCGCGAATTTTTGCATCCGCAGTCATAAAAAACTTATATTTAGCGTTTGGTAAAACGTACATACAAATATCTCTTCCATCCAAAACGCAAGGTTGCTTTGAAGCCACTTCGCGTTGCATTTCAAGCATTTTTTCACGAACGATAGAAAGTGAGGAAATTTGTGATGCAAGCATAGAAACTTCATTTTTTCTAATTTCGTTAGATACGTCTTCCCCGTCAAGATAAACGTGTTGTGCCCCATTTTCGTATTTTACTTGTAAATCAATGTTACCGATAAAGGAAGCAACTCCCTTTTCATCCAAACAGCTTATTCCCAAGCGTTTAGCTTTTAAACCGCAAGCGCGATACATAGCCCCCGTATCAAGATATAATATATTAAGCTTTTTCGACAATAGTTTTGCGACCGTTGATTTTCCACTACTTGACGGTCCGTCAATCGCTATATTTATCATTATATATATTTCCTTTTGTTTTTAGAAATCTTTTGTGAATATTCAAGTTAATTATTTTTGTTTGCGTTTCCTGCCAAATATCCGGTAGAAAATGCACATTGTAAATTAAATCCCCCGGTTAAAGCGTCAATATCTAAAACTTCGCCTGCAAAATATAATCCGCTTACGATTTTGCTTTCCATTGTTTTAGGATTGATTTCTTTAACGTTAACCCCACCTGCGGTTACTATACACTCTTCAAGTGGGCGCAATTTTAATACCTTATAACGCAAATCCTTTAATGCGCTTAATACTTTTTGCCTTGACTGCGCGTTTAACTCGCTAACGTTTAAATTTTCATTAACGTTAGCGTGGTAAATAAGTTCGCTTATTAAACTTTTTGGTAATAAGTCAACTAATGCGTTTTTAAGGTTTTTGTTTTTATATTGCGTAAAATCGCGCAAAAGACGAGCATCCAAAGTTTTTTCATCTAAAGCGGGCTTTAAATCAATGGAAATCTCAAAATCGCCACTGCCTTCCTTGCTAATATAACTCGATGCCGAAATGATTACTGGGCCCGAAACCCCAACGTGAGTAAAAAGAAGCTCGCCAAAATCAGTATAAACAGTCTTACCGTTTTTTAATACCTTTATTGAGATATTTTTTAAGGTTAAGCCTGCAAGTTCGGCAAAATTTTTACCTACGAGTTCAATTCCGCAAAGTGCTGGGCGCAAAGGCATTATAGTATGCCCTGCATCCCTTGCAAAACGGTAACCGTCGCCCGTACTACCTGTAGAAGTATAACTTTTACCACCCGTACAAACTACTACCTTATCGCATTTTATCTCGCCAAGCGAGCAAGAAACGCCACATACAGCGTTATCATTTATAATAATGTTATAAACTTTACAATTAAGGTTAATATCAACCCCAACCGAAAGCATTGCTTTTTGTAAGCACTTAATAACGTCGGAAGATTTATCCGACAAAGGAAAAACTCTGTTACCGCGCTCGCATTTGATTGCAAGACCGTTATTTTGCAAAAATTGCATCATATCGGCGGGCGAAAAAGACCAAATAGCACTGCTTAAAAAACGTGAGTTAGTCACTACGTTGGTTAAAAACTCTTGCTCGTCACAGTCGTTGGTTACGTTACATCTACCCTTGCCCGTGATATAAAGTTTTTTTCCTAATTTTTCGTTTTGTTCAAGCAGTACGGTTTCAGCCCCGGATAGTGCGCTATAATAAGCGCAAATCATTCCGGCAGCGCCACCACCGATAACAACAGTTTTCATATAATTTAATTACCTTTTAATTTTTCCAAAACAGAATAAGCAGTTCTGTCACATAAAATAGGCGTAACGGTAACGAACCTTTTCTTTATAAGTTCAACGTCACAATCTTCAGGATTATCCCAATCTATAGGATCGCCCGTCAGCATAAACACACCGTCGCGCACGAATTCATAAACGTCGGTATACATACTTACGCCTAAAGGCGTAATTTTAATACCTAATGGGTTTTCACCTTCAGCAAGTGGCGGAACGTTAACGTTTAAAGTATATTCGGGCGAAAGCTTATCAAAAAATTTTTCAAGCATTTGATAGCAAATTTCAGCCACCCTTTGCATATTGGCTTGCTTGTAATTTAAGCAAGAAAACGCCATAGACTTATAACCTAAACAATTTGCTTCCGTGCCTATTGCAACAGTACCCGAATATAAAACTTCAGTGCCTAAATTCGAGCCGTTATTGATACCACCCAAAACAACGTCGAATTTTTTATTTAACTGCGAAAGACCGTATTTTGCGCAGTCCGCAGGCGTTCCCGATAGCGAATATGCTTCAATGTCGCCCGCAAATTGAATTTTTTTAATAGTTACTTCGCGGTAAAAGGTGGTAGAATGAGCAAAGCCCGAACGGTTTGAATCGGGAGCAACAACCGTTACGTTGTGTCCGTTTTTTAAAAGCACTAAAGCGAGAGCAATAATACCCTCGCTATTTATGCCGTCGTCGTTACAAACTAAAACGTTCATAATTATTATACGGGATAAACCTTATCGGCTTTATCCGCTAAATCTTTATCAATACCTTGATTTTTAGCAAGACGGAACTTGAAGAAGTTTAATGAAACTTGTGGGAACATTGCGTATGAAAGAACGTCTTCTTCCTGAGTGTAATATTCCTTCATTTCTTCTTTAATCTTGTCGTATTCAGGAGCAATTAAATCCGCAGGACGGCAAGTGATAATAGGTTCGTCGCCAACAACCTTTTTAACAACTTCTGGGTTTGGTTCAGCAGGTAATTTGCCGTATTCACCCTTAAGTAAAGCTTTAAATTCATTGGTTTTCATTTTATATCTTTCGCCACATAAAACGTTTAATACGGCTTGAGTACCAACGATTTGGCTTGATGGTGTTACAAGTGGTGGGAAGCCTGCGTCTGCTCTTACTCTTGGAACTTCGGCTAAAACTTCATCAAGTTTATCAAGCTTGCCTTGTTGTTTTAGTTGGTTCATAAGGTTAGAAAGCATACCGCCTGGAACTTGGTAAATTAAAGTGTTAACGTCAACCTTTCTTACGTTAGGGTTTAAAATACCGCTTGTTTCAAGTTCATTAGCAACCTTTTTAAAGTGATTTGTAATAGGAATCATCTTTTCAAGGTCTAAACCAGTATCGTATTCAGTACCGCGTAAAGTAGCAATGAATGGTTCGGTTGCAGGTTGAGAAGTACCGTTACCTAATGCAGAAAGTGCTGTATCAACGATATCACAACCAGCTTCGATGGCCTTAAGGTTAACCATATCGCCAGTACCTGTAGTATTGTGAGTGTGTAAGTGAATTTTTGTTTCTGGCTTTAATTCTTTCTTTAAAGCTGTGATTAGTTCGTATGCAGTATATGGTAATAATAAGTTTGCCATATCCTTAACGCAAATATTATCTGCGCCCATACCTTCTAATTCTTTAGCAAGCTTAACGAAATATTCGTTAGTGTGAACAGGGCTTGTTGTATAACAAATTGTTGCTTCACAAATACCGCCGTATTTCTTAATTGCTTTAATTGCAGTTTCAAGGTTTCTTGGGTCGTTTAAAGCATCGAACACTCTAATAACGGTAACGCCGTTAGAAATTGCCTTTTCAACAAATTTATCAACAACGTCATCCGCATAGTGCTTATAACCTAAAAGGTTTTGACCACGAAGAAGCATTTGAATAGGTGTTTTTGGCATATGCTTCTTTAAAATTCTTAATCTTTCCCATGGGTCTTCGTTTAAGAAACGAAGGCATGAGTCGAATGTAGCGCCGCCCCAACCTTCAAGAGAATAGTAACCTATATCGTCAAGTTGTTCAAGCATAGGAAGCATTTGTTCCATAGTCATTCTTGTAGCTGCTTGGGATTGATGCGCGTCACGCAATATTGTTTCTGTTATTAAAACTTTTCTACTCATTTTTTAAAAAATCTCCTTAAAAATTAGCCGAATAGCGCAAGTAAAACACCTGCCGCAATAGCTGAACCGATAACGCCGGCAACGTTTGGCCCCATAGCGTGCATCAATAGATGGTTGTTAGGGTCGTATTCTCTACCAACGTCTTGTGATATACGAGCCGCCATTGGAACTGCAGAAACACCTGCCGAACCGATAAGCGGATTGATTTTGCCACCAGACAATTTGCACATTAGCTTTGCAACTAATAAACCACCGGTAGTACCCATACAGAAGGCGAATAAACCAAGGAATATAATACCGATAGTTTGACCGCTTAGGAATAATGAACCGGTTGCTTTTGAGCCAACCATTACGCCAAGGAAAATGGTAACAACGTTCATTAAACCGTTTTGAGCAGTATCAACAAGTCTGCCACAAACGTTAGATTCTTTTAATAGGTTACCAAGCATTAACATACCAAGTAATGGAAGCGCATCAGGTAATAATAGGCCAACAACTAAAGTAACTAAAAGTGGGAAAATAATCTTTTCAAGTTTAGTAACTTTACGAAGTTGTTTCATTTTAATTTTTCTTTCTTTTTCGGTAGTTAAAGCGCGCATAATAGGCTTTTGAATTACTGGAATTAAAGCCATATACGAATACGCGGCGATTGCGATTGCAGGAAGTAAGTGCTCTGCAAGTTTTTTAGTAACGTAAATTGCAGTAGGGCCGTCTGCACCGCCTATAATACCGATTGCTGCTGATTCAGCAGGGCTAAAACCAAGTAAACAAAGTGCGCCAAAGAAGGTGATAAAAATACCTAATTGAGCAGCAGCGCCTATAATCATACTCTTTGGGTTAGCGATTAACGGACCGAAATCTGTCATTGCGCCGATACCAAGGAAGATGATAGGTGGGAAAATAACCCAGTCAACGCCCTTGTAAATGTAATAAAATAAACCAAAATCTCTAATAACGGTTTCGGTTGATAATGAAAGCATTACGGTATATCCACCACTTACAGTATCCTTTAATGCTAAAGCATCAGTTAAGGCTTTAACAGTCACTTCGGCAGAACCAAATTTTGCGCAAAGCTCAGCTAAAGTACCCCTTGCAACTTCTGAGCCGGTAGTAATAACGCCGTTAGCATCTTTAAAAACTTCGGTTACGATATAACCCTTAGTACCGTATAAAATTTTATATGCGCCTGGAATGTTTACAATAAACATACCAAAAGCGATAGGTAATAATAATAATGGTTCAAACTTTTTAACGATTGCAAGATAAACTAATACGAATGAAATTGCAATCATTACTAAATTTTGCCAACCACCGTTAGTAAAGTTGTTAACAAGGTTAGAAAGCCCGGTTTGATTCCATAAGTTAGTTAATGAACCAACTATGTCAACTCCAAGCATATTTAACGAAAAATTCATGTTAAACACCTACCCTATTAGCCGATAACTGCCATTAAAGCGCCAGTATCAACGTTTGAACCCTTTGTTGTTTTGTAAGAAATAGTACCTGAACATGGAGCGGTAATATCGTTATCCATCTTCATAGCTTCTAAAACTAAAATAACGTCGCCTTCTTTAACTTGGCTACCTTCAGGTTTGCATAACTCTTTAATAAGACCTGGCATTGGAGCTTCAACCTTAGTTCCGTTTACAGGACCTGCGCTTACTGGTGCAGCTGGAGCTGGAGCAGCAACTGGAGCAGCAGCAACCGGTGCGGGTTGAGCTGGAGCAGCAACTGGTTTAATTTCGCTTACAACGGGTGCAGAAGTTGCGCCAACTTCTTGAACGCCTACTTGATATTGTTTTCCATCGATAGTAACTATAAAATTACGCATAATATTTAATCTCCTATTTATTCAAACTTAATTTCTTAATTTTTTAATTTTTCTAACCGTAAACTCATGTTTAGGTTGGTTGTTATTATTCTCATAATACATTGCAATCGCTGCAATAATTGCTACTCTTACGTGTTCGGGAACTTCACCGTCATCTACTACCGGAGTTGGAGCAGTTTGTTGCACAGGTACAACTTCAACCGTTTGTTTTACTTCCTTTGGTTCGTCACTTGGATTGCTCATTGCTTTACCAACTAACGAAACAAATAAAACGATTATAATCATACCAACGAAAACCACCGCAATTCCAAGTAAGAAGGTGAATAGCCCGTCTGGCCAATCGGATAAGGCTAATAGATTATAAGTCATAAAATTACCTCATAACAAGTTGCAATGCAGAAATTAAATGAGCGCGTACGAATTGTGGCTCGATAATATCGTCAATGTAACCGTTCTTTGCTGCATTGATAGGATCTTGAACTTCATCAGCGTATTTAGCTTCTGCCTTAGCGTTATTTTCTTCGGTAACGCCTGCAAGTTCAATCATAGCGCCTGCTTTAGTATCAAATAAAGAAATCTTTGAAGTAGCAAGTGCGTAAGAATATTCAGCGCCTAAAGCTTTTGATGCAAATAAAGTATAGCCAAGACCTACCGCTTTACCGTAAACTAAGTTAATTCTTGGAACTTGTAAGTTATATAAAGCGTAAACTAAGTTTGAAACTTCCTTCATAATAGGGCTTGAAGCAGTTTGCAAATCAGCTTTAATACCAAGTGTGTTAACTAAAGTTACAACTGGCAAGTTGCTTTCGTCACAGAAATATAAAAATTCTTTAATTTTTGCAACGTTTTCTCTGTTAAGTTCAACACCCTTATCGCCACCGTCGAATACGATTGCGCCAACTGCCATACCGCCAAGACGAGCCATACCGGTAATAACTTCAGGGGCAAAACTCTTGTTCATTTCAATAAAGTAATCGGCATCAAATACAGCTTCTTTAATGCATTTTGCACATACTTTATCGTTTAAAGAAGGGGTTGCTCTATTAAAATCATCCATAGTTTCAACGTCACCGTTAAACATAGGAAGAGTATCTAATAGTTTAATAACACCGTCACGTACTTCGCTAACGTTAGCAACTTCAAAAGTGCAAGCGCCAGTTTTTGCGTTTGCTTTTGCTCCGCCAATTTGTTCTTTGGCAATAACTTTATTAGCAGATGCGCTTAAAACTACTGGGCTTGTATATGATACGCAAGCAGTACCAGTCATATAAGTAAAATCGCAAGAAGCAGCAAGTAAAGCAAAAGAACCTAATAAATCGCCTGTTGCAACGCAAATTTGAACGCATTCACCCTTTAATTCTTGAGCCATTGCTAAAACTTCGCCGATACCTTCAAGAGCGCAAACGCCTTCGCCTACTGCAACACCCATACTATCTAAGAGATATAAAACGGGAGCGCCAGCTCTTAAAGCCTTTTGTTGACATTTAACAATTTTCTTGCAGTTTGCATCGGTGATACCACCTGATAAAACCGCTTTGTTTTGAGCGATAACGTAAACAAGGTTATCATTTATCGTTGCACTGCCGGTGATAACACCTTCGCCACCCATACCATCGTAAAACTCATTTTTAGAAAATGAGTATGAATCGAATTCTACAAAGCTTTCTTCATCAACAAGTTGGTGAATTTGTTTGCGAATTTCACTGCCGGCTTGAAGTATTTCTGCCCTGCGTGCTTTGAGTAAATCAATTTTATTCATAAAATCCTCCATGATAATTTAACGCTATCAATTATATACCTAAATTAAATAAAAAGCAACTATATTTTTTAATTTTTTTAACCTTTTTGCAATCTAAATTTTTTTTGTGTCCTATAATACAAATCATAAGATTTTTTTAGTAAATATCCACCACTAAAGTGGTGGCTTTAGCTTAACCCCTAAAGGGGATGATAACGGCAAGTGCTTAAGCACTATCTTGACTCGCCTACCGCATCAAGCAAGCCGTTATCTTTTTTTATCTTTTATCTTTTTTGTTG
>JAFWXT010000005.1 GCA_017522945.1 Clostridia bacterium | reverse complement strand
GAACATATAGTTAAAGGTTTAGTTATTGCACTTGCAAACATTGATAGAGTTATTGAGATAATTCGTCAATCTTCTGATAAAAATACTGCGTGTGTAGCGCTTATTCAAGAGTTTGAACTTTCAGATAAACAAGCAAATGCTATTCTTGAAATGAGATTGCAAAGATTAACTAGTATGGAAGTTGAAAAACTTAAAGAAGAACTTGTAGAACTTGAAAATACAATAGCAGACCTAAAAGATATACTTGCTAACGAGTCTCGCGTTAAAGCAATTATAAGAAGAGATATGGAAGAAATTAAAGAGAAATATCCTTCGCCTAGAAAAACCGAGTTATCTTATGATTACGGTGATATTGATGAGGCGGATATGATTCCCGTTGAAGATATCGTTGTAAGTTTAACGCATTTTGGTTACGTAAAACGTGTTTCAGTTAGTGAATATAGAACTCAACGTCGTGGTGGAAAGGGTGTTACCGCTCATAAACCTAAAGAAGAAGATTTTGTGGATAATATGTTTATTGCATCAACTCATGACGATATATTGTTCTTTACTGATAAAGGCAAAGTGTACAGTATAAAAGGTTATAATATACCAGTTGGTACAAGAACGGCAAGAGGTAGGGCAATAGTAAACGTTCTTCAACTTTCTGAAAATGAAAAAGTTCGCGCAATGATTCAGGTTAAATCTGATGCTGAAGGCTATATCGTTCTTGCAACTAAAAACGGCTTAATCAAGAAAACTTCACTTTCAGAATTTGCTAATATTAGAAAAGTTGGTAAAATTGCAATAAGTATCGTTGAAGGCGACGAACTTATTTCAGTTCAACTTTCAAGTGGTGAAGATGAAATAATAGTTGCATCTCACGAAGGTAAGTGCATTAGATTTAGTGAAAACGACGTTCGTGCAATGGGTAGAGATACTCAAGGCGTAAAGAGTATGACCTTAAATGATGACGATTACGTTGTTGATATGTCTATAATTAAAGAGGGCTATGAAGTTATCACTATGACAGAAAACGGTTATGGTAAACGTTCAAACGTTGAAGATTACAGATTGCAATCACGTGGTGGTAAAGGTGTTAAAGCCGGCGTATTTAATGAAAAAACCGGAAAACTTATAAATCTGAAACTTGTTTCTGCACAAGAAGACATAATGATTATAACAAGCAACGGAACTATTATAAGAGTTGCTGCAGACGACATAAGCACTATAGGTAGAGATACGCAAGGCGTTCGTATAATGAGAATTGACGATTCAACTGTTTCAAAAATTGCAATTTCACCCAAAGGTGATGAAGAAGATGAAGAAACGCCCGAAGTAACCGAATAATTTTTGTATTTATATTTATACTCACGGTAAACTGAAAAGTAGGTTTACCGTGAGTATAATAAAAAATATTTTAAAATTTTCTGTTTAGTTGCTGTTTTATATTGACAAAACAAATTTTATTTTATATAATAGATAAGCATTTGAAAGTTGTTGTTGCTGATATGGCTCAGATGGTAGAGCACATCCTTGGTAAGGATGAGGTCACCGGTTCGATTCCGGTTATCAGCTCCAAAAAAAACGACCTACGTAAATTTTTAGGTCGTTTTATTTTTAAATTTTAATCAAAACAGACTATAAATGTAATTGTTGTTTAGACATTTATAAAATTATTAAAAATATCATTGTTTAACTTATTATTTTTGATATGATTATGTTAAACATAATAGGTCTTTTATTGCTAAAATCAATAT
>JAFWXT010000042.1 GCA_017522945.1 Clostridia bacterium | reverse complement strand
GCAAAGTATGTTACAAAGTGATTAAAGTTTTCGCCAGTAATTGCAAATGTTTGCCATTCAGTTGTTACAGGATAACTATAACAAACTAAAGTATCACCGTGTGTTGCATTTGTATATGCAGCATATAGTGTGAAAGCAAAATCATTTGCGCCCTTAGCACGAATAAATAAGGTATCACAATCGGAAGGAACTTTTTCAAGTAAACTATGCGTACCTTGCAAGAAATTTGCTTCACATACCCAATCATTATGATTACTTTTTACTTCAACAACGCCTTTTTCTCCATCAAATTCTTCGTGATGTTTAACGTAGAATAATCCACCATCGGATTCTTTAGTATCGTTTGAAACGATGTTAGAATCGTTAAAGTCCCACATCATACCAAATTCACGAGCACTGTAACCACAACGAATTAAGTATGAACCTAATACAGGCTTACCATTATCGTTGGTTGCTTGGTATTTAACTTTATAGTTACCCTTTTCAGTTGCAGTAAATTTACCATCAAGAACTTCTAACGCTTCACCATTTGGAGCAATTACTGTACATTGTAAATCGCTTAGTCCAGCAAAAATGCTTGCGCTATTATCATCAAGTGTTACTTCCCCAAGATCAAATGATACTCTGTTTGCTTCAACAGCTAAATGTGCTGGAAGTTCAACCATAACATATAATTCAGATGATTCCCAAATAACTTGAACGTGACCAATATCTTCCAACTTAACGTTTTCAAAGGTTAATAAGTCACCAGTTTTAAATTTAACACCGCTATGAACAACTGCACTGTTTTCTCCAAAGTCGTATGCTATAACAGATGGAGCGGCAAATAAAATTTTAATGGTAGCACTTTCAATGCTTTGCTCAAGCATATAGGCTTTTAATGACGTAAATTGAACAGAGGGTGCATACCCGAAACTTTCAACATGGTATGCGTAATTATCTATTATCCTTAAGTCATAATACGCACCTGCAGGCGGATTATCAGTTCCTTGTTTATAATAGTCACTATCTTGTGGGGTCCAATCGCCGTTACCTTCGCCCATATATGCATAGGCATCTGCGGTATATTTTGCTGTACAATGAGTAAATCCACTAACCTTCTTGCCAGACACCTCAGCTTCAACATAAAGAGCAAAATGAACCCTTTCAGGCTTAACCTTGCCGTTTAGTTTTGCCATCTCGCCTGTATATAAACCAAAGTCGTAAACAGTAACGCTTGCATCGCTAACAAGTGTTTTACCGTTATATACTCTTATTTCAGGTAAAGCATTATCTGCACCAATTGCATATTCTTTACTATCGATTTCAATGCGTAAAGTGCCAACTGAAAATTCATATACCTGCACTGCTCCGATGCCATTTGTAGGTCTTACAAATAATTGATAAGTTCCTGCGATGTTTAAAGTTGAACCATTTGATAATGATTGAACCTTGCCGTCTTTGTAGCAATCAACAGTATATCCGCTTTCAACATTATAAGAAAGAGTACCTCCCTGACCATAAACAGTTTTTAAACCGCTAAGAAGCTGTGAATCAGTTTTAGTAGATACGCGCACGTCATCAATAAAAATTTGATATGGTGTACCATCGTTTTTAACTGAAAGTAAAGGTTTAGTTTTCGTATTAACGTCGGTTATAAATCTACCAAGGTTACTTACGTGTTCTTCAGTAACGTATAAATAAACCCATTTATTCGTTTCAATAGTAAAAGTAGAAGTACCCACAGTAACTTCACGGCTTTCAACCGATAAATCACTAATATATAAGCTAACAGTAATACATAGGTTATCACCAAGTGTTCCTAAATCCATCGCTTTTAAACGTGGTGCTAAATAAATAGCCGTTGCACTTTCTTTGGTTGAAGTAAACATTGCCGAGCCTTTTGAAGTTGTTAAATGCTTAAAGCTTGTAAATTCACCATATATAGCACCAGCACCTACACCTGAGTGAGCAGTAAACTGTAAACCTTCATCATCAAATGCATCTACTTCACCTGTCGTTTTGGTATTTCTTGCATATAACTCAAAGGTTTTAGTTTTTGCGTTTCCGCTTTTATCCAATGCGCTTACCAATAACGTATAATAACCAACTTGGCTTGGAACAAAGCTATTTTCTGCAGATGGAACAACTTGATCAGCTTCGTTATAAACTTTTACGCTAATTTCGCAATCCTCACCCGAATCATCACTTATGTTTAGAGTTGGATATTTGTATTCTTCACCCACTTCTGCAATATTGTTACCAGTAATTATAATAACTGGCGTTGCTTGGTCTTTTACCGAAACGGTTATTTTCTTAACTGCAATATTATTACCGCTACCTGCAGTGTAAATAATTTCATAACCGCCTGTGCTCAATAAGTCAAAAGCGTTATAAATTAAAGGAATTTCAACACCGTTTGCAAGTTTTTTAACCGAAATATTAACAGGATATTCCTTACCGCTTGTATCAACTGCCTTTAAAGTTTCAACATCAAAGCGAGAACCTAATATACCTTCCGCAGTTTCATTTTGCCAATTTAATATAGATAAGTTTCCAGTTGGTTGATTATTACCCGTTCCTGTTTGACAAGAAGCCACTACACTAAGAGATAAAGCAATGCAAAAACAACAAATAAGTGTTTTTAATAAACTACTTTTAAAATTAGTTTTTTTCATTTTTTTACCCCCTTATTATATTTTTTCAATGCGGAAATTATCAAAGTAATAAACTCTTGAACCACTACCGCCTCTTTCAATAAACGATAACCAAAAACTGTATTGACTATCAACAAAATTTGCAAAAGTATTTAAAGGAATAGCATCAGTTTGCCATACGCCCTTTTCAATAATTGTTGCACCTGCCCAATCTTGCACGCCATAACCATTATAGTATGCGTTTATTTCAACTAAGTTTTCATAAACTGCACCCGTTAATTCAAAGTCACGGTAAGTTTCAAACTTAAGTACGTATTCATCAAGATGACCTTTGAATTGACCAAAGTTAATCTCTTCAATAAGCGCAGGAACAAATCCCCATTTTGTCCAAGAATATGAGTTGGTTGCCCCCTCTTTATCAAATAATTCAACGCGAAGAACTCTGCTACCCGATGGTGCTGTAATGCCGTAATCTTTAGCATCAACTATTCCCACGCTAGGCGCTTTTGCCAGCCCAGTTTGAGTTATAGTCATTAGATGTTGATATGCATTTTCGAAATCGCAAATTTCAAAATAAGTATCTGTACGCTTTAATACCATAAGTTTTTCAGGCGAAAGAGTTGTTTCACTTAAAACAATATTAACGTCGTCTAAATAAACAACAGGCATAACTTCTTGTTCGTAGAACATTATATATAAGCCCTTACAGTCGGTAACTGTGTATTGCATATCCATAATCGCATACTGAGGATAATAAGTGATTTCATTCCATCCCGCGCCTAATGTATATTTTTGTTCAGGGCCTCTATAATCTGCCCTTTTATCAAAATATAAGCCTAAACCAATAGTTACGTTTTCTTCTGCATACACAGCTAACTTATAACTTTTAATTTTTAAAATTTCAGTATAACTAAAACCTAATAAGTTAGATTGTAATGGAAGATACATATAAGGAGTTGATAATTGATTTGTTGGTGAAAGCTTAATTGATTTTTCACCTTTAAAAACGTATTTTGGATCTTTATTCAACTGAATATCACCAAACCACATTGCCATTCTTACGTTAAATAAACCTTCTTCAAAAGTATATAAAGGTTTAACCTCTTCAACTGCATTCGTAGTTGTATCTTCTACTTTTTCTTCAGGGCTATTACATGCAACTAAAGCACAAGTAAAGCTTGTAAAAAGTGCAAGTATTAATGATAAAATTTTCTTTTTCATAATTACACCCCATATATTATAATACTACCGATACCAAGTCTATCAGTGCCAGTAACAGCTATGCTAAGTTGTTGTACTTCACCATTTCTATCCCAGTTTGCAGTAGCAAAGAAATCAAGAAGAAGTTTGTTACTACCTGGTTTTAAAGTACCTGTTAATGCTTGTACTTTGCCGTACTTCGAATAGGTTACGTAAATACGATATGATACGTCAGTAAACCCATAGTTATATAAGTTGATTATATATTTAGCAGTATTTTTGCTTATTTGCATTACGCTTTCGTGCTTGATAATGATTTCGTTGAACTTATCACTTTCACCAGTAACGTTCATCATCCAATAATCACCAATGCGCGCCACACCATTAACAGCCCCGCTAATATTATAGGTATCAAAAGTATCAGGCGTTCTATATAATAATTGCTTACCGCCAAGATAGAAGTTAAATTCTACTTCTTTATTGCCGTGAACAGCTTTTAATTCGAAATAGTTCTTATCTTCACTTAAATCTTTAGTTACCGAGTAAACACCGTTTTGTGCAGTTAATTTAACACCATCAGAATATAACTCTGTACCTGCAAGAGTTGTTGCCTTTAAGGTATAACTGCTAACACCATCTTGGTTGTGTTCTTCAATATCACTTACAAATACACCTACTTCAGTTGTTGCAAGTTCAACAAGGCTTAATAAGCGCTCTCTTGCAGCCTCAAATTCAGGTGAACCACCAATCATAACCGAACAGTTATATATTGATTTGGTTAATAAGTTAATAATTTTATTTGCACTTAAACCTTGTTCTGCATATTTTTGTTTTAAAATTTTAATTAGTTCGTAATCTTCGTTACCATCACGAATTGCATCTAATCTAATAGTTGCAACAGGTCCGTCAACGCCATACATTTTACCAGGATAAACTAAGAATCCGTCACCGTTTGCACCGCTTTGACGGTCTGGATTTGTATATGGGTCTTCTAAGAAAGTTGCACCACCGTCACTACCTTCCATATGGTAAGTCGTATTCCAATATAGGTTTCCAATGATATCATATTCGCCCATAAACCAAGAAATAGCATTTTGACTTACTAGTGAATCGTCGATTTGATAAGTCGGATATGGGTTTCTTGGATCGTTACAGTTATACCACCACATTTCAGCCCCATTATAATAACCTGCCATTTCTTCTTTACTAGCAAAGCCATCAGGCTTGCCACAAATACTTACATAATCGGGATAATGCCATGGATTACCATTTTCGTCTCTTAAAATATCGTAATATCTGTGCGCATTACCATAAGCATCAGTAGTGTAATCGGTAACAACAAATGCAATCTTTCCTACAGATTCGATAAGTTCTTTACCAAATTTAGTATCAAAAGTTGGGTCAGCTTCTAGTTCTGCTATGATAGATTCAATAGTTTGACGCCATGATTCTACCTTACCCGAAACGATACCAGTTGTATTTTGCCATAAAAATGGTTCATCGATATCAGATGGGAAATATGCTATTTTTTTAACCATATTTTCGTTAATTTCTAAGCTCTTTCTTGCACAACCAATAATTTGAGCTCTAACGTTTTCCATCGTATCACCGTAAACCCCAAGTGTTGAAATACCTTTCTTATGCCAATAATACCAATCTTCAACAATAGATTCAGCTGCTGTTCCGTGCGTCATAACGTGTGTTAATGCAACTCTGTAATCTAAGAAAAATTGAGTATATTTTTCTTGCATTTCAATGCTTGTATCAAGTTCCATTTGATAAACACCACCATGCCCACCAAATAAAGTTTTCATTGAAGACTCAGTTGGAACTGTTACGTCATAAACCTTTAATGTAATAGGCATATCTACCTTTTTACTACCAACAGTTACAGTTGCTTTACCAGTATAGTTACCAGACATTGCATCTTCAGGAATAAAGAAACTTAACCACGCACCGCCGTTTTGACCGGCTTTAACTACGTTTTTCTTATATTCCACAGCATTTTTCTGTGGTAACATACCATCTGGATACCAACCAGTAGGAGCACCATTACCATAATAGTTGCGAGCTACTCTTGTATAAGTTAAAGTATAAACCTTAAAATTATCCTTTGTTATCTTATAGTTACTACTGGTATGAACTAAATCACTTAGTTCTACAGTAAAAGATAAGTCATCTTTAGCTGTAACTACAATCTGACCGCTTTCATACTCGTTTTTAGCAGATGATAAAGTAATACTATTTTTGCGAATACTATCATAGCTACTTGCTTTTTCCGAAGCAAGTATCTTTTCGGTTGCCGCTGCACTCCAAATTTCACACTCTTGTGTACCAATAATTGGAGTATTGTCATTAGAGCTTCCGCCATTATTACTACTATTGTCAGGGCTAACGCATGCTATACACGAAAACAAAATTAAACACGCTGTTAATACTGCCAAATAATTTCTTTTCATTAATTTCCTCCATTTTTATGCTTTATTGTTAATGTATCTTATCAATACAAGTTGTAAAAATTATTTTATACCAGTTTTTTTATTAATAAAATACATTTCACCTAAACCAATTACTCCACTTTTATTAAACTGTAATCCAATAACCGAGTTCTTCCACTCTACGTCATTTATTTTAATACAGTTCCAATCGTAAATCGAATGCCCTTCAGAAACAACCATATCGCCATTTAAAATCTTATAATCAAAAGGTTGTTTTGTGCGAAGCAGTAAACGAATTTCTTCATAATCGTTTAAGTTTTCTTTTAGCTTAATATAAACAACTGGTTTTTCACCCTTTGTTATGACGTTAATCTTACGGCGAATAGCATCGTAATTAATTGATAATTCTTCGATATCGCCAAAAATTTCGCCTTCCTTGTAAAGTTCTTCGTGAATAAGTACTTTTATTCCATTAGAAATAGAAATAGTAAACTCTTTTATAGTTTCACCATATTTAACTCGTACTTTTAATTTACCCTTTTTCTTTTTAATTAAATATTTTTTTTGTAATTGATTTTCATCAATAAAAGTTTCAATAAAATTATTAGATTCATTAGAAATTTCTAAATAATCGCCACTATCTTTAATTGAAAGAAGATAACCATAATTTTCGTACAATTCATAAAGTGTAAGCAGCGTTTTTCTATTTTCTTCAAAATTATTAAAAAATGGATCTAATCTTAAACCATCGCTAAAATCGACAGTTAATCGCCTAAATATGTTATGAAAATCTAATCCGTTTTTAGCATAACCTTCATAAAGAACGCGTAAAATTTCATATTCTTCAAACCCTGCACGAATGGCCTTTACTCTTATACTAGGATTTGGACCTATTATGCCATAGTTTTTCCCAGGATAAAATATTGCACCATCACCATTTGCACCGAAACCCAAGTGAGCTAAAGAATAAGGATCATCAAAAAATTGCATTACACCTGTTGTATTGCATTCTTGAAAGAAGTTGCAAGCCCAATACAAAGTACCCTTTATTCCATAATCCGCCATTAGCCAGCCAACAAACCTCGCAACGTAACCCGCATCGTCAATATGATAGCCTGGATATGGTGCGTTTGGACCATTACAGCCATACCACCATTTTTCTTTACCTTTTGTATAGAAATCACGCTGAAAGTCAAACTCATAACTATTATATTGAGGGCATAAAGTTACTTTATTAACGTCGTACTTATATTGATTACCATGTTCGTCTAAAAGTTCATTCATGTTAGGTAAAGGACGATCAAACGAGTCGGTTACTAAATGTGGTACGTTTGTTATGGAATCAAGAACTATTTTTCCAAATGATGTTTTAAAACGTGTATCATCCTTTAAACGATCAATTACACTTTTAACAGTTTTTTCAAATTCTTGAATTTGATACTTTACTTTGCCGTTAGGAAATTTAGAAAAGAAAGGCTCATCAATTCGCCAATCATAATAAGTTAAATAGGGAAATAAATTTTCATTAATTTCAATGCTTTTTTCGGCAACAATTAAAAGTTTTTCAAAAAGGGCGTTAAAATCTGGAATTTTTCCATATAACTCATGCTCTTTTTCGTCATCGGGGGCAGGAATATTGATAGTATTAGCACCTTGACGAATATAACGTATAACGTCATCTATCCATTCACGTTTTCCATCACTAGAAGGAATTGCTGAACAAATATGATGCTCTATCATACATTTGTTATAAGCATCCATCATTTTTTCATCAGCCGCGCCTTCATAGTGTTGCATATGAAAACCGTTTAAGGTAAAAATTGTTTTTGGTGTAACTTGTTGTGGTTGAACTGCATTTAAAAGTTCTAACACAACGGTTATTTCAATTTTTTTCCCAACGTCAATTTCAAAGGCGCCAGTATATCTGCCGTAGGGCTGATTAATTGGGGCTTTTACATCAACCCATATAGCACCGTTTTCATTTGCCTTTATACAGTTTTCACCGTGAAGAATAGGTGCATCAATTGGTATTAAAGCATCTGGATACCAGCCAACCGAAAATCCATTTTTGCGCCAATTACGATCAACGTAAATATATTTTTCATAGTAAAACTTAAAGTTATCTTTTGAAAAAACATTGCCGTTTTCATCGCGTAGATCTTTCGCTGTTAAATGCAACGAAAGATCCTTATCTGCGCGAATAATCAATTGTGCACTATCATATCCGCCTTTTAAGGCTAAGAAACTAAGTGTTCTGTTATCGGTTATCTTATCTTCGCGCTTTATCCGTAAGGTGGAATCAACGCAACATAAGGTAACGTTCATTTTTCACCTCTTATAGTAAGCCTGCATTTTGTAAACAACGAGTCCATCTAGCGTTGTTATCTGCAGTATAATAGTCAATAGCTGCTTGCCATAGGTCTTGTGCGCTTGTTGATGAATAAACGAAAGTATTAAAGAAATCACCAGCGCCTGTATCAGCATAAATATTAAAACCACCATATTTCATAAAGTCAGTAAGCTTCGTATCTAAAATATTCATATAAGGACGAAGCAACATTTGACCAACTTCAGCTTGTAAGAATAGTGTTGATGATTGAGTAGCGTTTAATTCGTTATATGCATCTGGTGATTGAGTTCTAAAGTCATAATTAAATGGTAATTTCGCGCCAGAAGAGTGTTTTGCATATAATTCGTTTGCTCTATCAGTAGCCATGTATCTTAAAAAGTCAATTGCTAGGTTCTTTGCTGAAGAATATGAAGGAATAACTGTATGTGAGTTATTATTGTTTGACATCATAATACCGCGAGCTTCTTTTACTCTATCAAAATCGGCTTGAGAAACGCCGCTAATAGCCGAAGATGTTGCGCCTGCATCAATTTCATCAATAACTTGTCTAAGTAATGCGTCAGTTTTAATAGTTTGTAATTTATCAGTAATGGCACTAACGATAGGAGTTTTCATCATTGAAACAACGTCGTTATAGCCTTCTTGCTTATAACCTGCAGCAAGGTCCTTCATTTCGTTAGAGAACCAGTCACCTGAAGTCATGAATAAACCACGTCTTAAAAGTAGATAAGATTGACCACTAATAAAATCTCTATTTGGTGAACTTCTATCATAATAACCATTTGCTTCATCGAGCATTCTATCCCAAAATTCCCATGCTCTTAATCTTCCTTTTTGGTAAAGAATGTTAATAGAGTTGCGAACACCGTCTTCGTCAATTGCATTATTAAAGTTGTAATAATCTTCTAAACCTTCATATTGCGCCCATAATACGGGTAACATATAGTCAGCATACGTGATTTGTGAAGCAATATATGAATAGGTATATGGATAAGCAGCCTTTTTACCTTCCCAAGATTTTACAGTATCCATCATTTCAAACATTTCTTCTGTAGTACGTGGAACTGTAAGACCTAATTCTTCAAAAAGAGTTTTATTGTAAACGATACCTCCAATACCCATTGTCCATGGTGTAGTTTCGTAATAAGTTCTATTTTCGCCGTAAGGTGTAAAACCTAAACTGTTATAAATAGCAGGTAACATTTTATTTTTGTATATAACATTTTCACCTGGTACGGTAGTTTCAAATAAAACTTCTTTTAAATCAACTAATTCACCTGTGCCAAAATATGAACTCATGTCGCCAGTCATAAACAAGTCGATAGTGTTACTTTCACCGGCAGCCATACGATCTTGTCCATAAGTATTTTGATCGTTAATTACTGTAAAATATTTGTAATTAGGATATTTTTCTTTTACCCAAGATTGTTGACCGAAGTCTTGTAATAAAACTTCTAGCCATTCATAGCCGTAGCCGGCATTCCAAAGATAAACTTCCAATGAATTGTCATCATTAGAAGCAACGTTCTTTTTGTTATCACAACCGAACATTCCGAAGGCACACGCAAACGCTAAGATTAGTGCGCCTAATTTAGTAGCAAAGCTTTTTTTCATAATTTTTCCTCCTTTAGAAAAATCTTTATTTTTATTTCATTTTTTATCCTTTTAAACCGCCTACACTTAAGTTTGTCATTATCTTATCAGAGAAAGCTATAAAGATAATAAGCATAGGAATCATCGTGGTAACAAGACCTGCATAATATAGTGAGGTTTTACCTGTTCTAAGTAAAGTATTTTGTACCGAATACATACCTGCAGAAATTGTTAAATATGAAGGCATGTACAATAAAGTTGTCATTGCGTCGTTCCAACTTGCGATAAACGAGTTGATAAGTAATACAGTAATCATAGGAACTGCTTGCGGTAATATGATTTTAAAAAATACTGTAAACTCGCCACCACCGTCAATATATACAGCTTCGGCATAAGATTGAGATACGCTTTTGAAAAAACCATAGTACAAAAGGAAATTTGTACCACCCCAACCTATGCTACCAACAACATAAAATAGTGGATTATTGTATAAATTTAAATCATCATAAAGTTTAAAATATGCACCACCAGTACCGACAATAGGAATAATCATTGTAAACATAATAACTGCATAAATAGCGTTTCTTCCAGGAAATTTAAAACGGCTAATAACATATGCAAACCAAGTTGTTGTTACTACGTTTATTGGAGAAGCTAATAAAAATGGCCAAATATTGTTCCATATCATTTCTGGGAAAGTGATACCACCCGGTGTACGAATTAAGCTATACACTTCAGCATAGTTTTTCCATCTCCAAACATCGGGCAAATCGAAAGCTCTACCATTTACTATGTCTAATGCGTATTCAACGAAGGGTTTAAATGAATTGGTAATCATCCAAAACATTAAATATAAAATCATAATAGCGTATATTGCAAAAATAGCAAATACAAAGGAATATATTACCCTTTCGCCCTTTGAGCGCCTAATTTTTTCTTTAGGAATTTTCACTGTGTTCATATTTTACCTCCTTAGTATTCAACAATGTCAATCTTTTCAGTAAGCCATTTTACGAATAAAATAATAGGTAAACCAAGTGCAGTAAAAATCATACCGGCAGCGGAAACTGCCCCATATTTTCCTGTACCACCAAATGTACCTGTTCCATAAACTTCTGCAAACATCCAATATGACAACGTAGTAGTCTCAAATTTACCTTGAGTAAAATAAAGAATTGGACCGCTTGCAGCAAATATCCCCGACATTTGTAATACAAGCATTGTTGAGAAGGTTGGCCAAATTAAAGGCAAGACTATCGAAAAACATTCCCTTCCTGGTCCACAACCATCTAAACGAGCAGCTTCAATAACTTCCATAGGAATTCTCGCAAGTGCGCCGTGGTAGAATAACATTGAAGTAAATCCTGTAAAGATTGTAAATATGATTAGCACTTTAGTTGCTGTTTCCGAATTCTGTAATAAGCCTTCTATAGGTAAAGGCTTTCCAATCATTTCTGCTATAACACCAACCGGTCCAGTTGGCTTAATAAATTCTGCAAAGCAAGCTGAAAGAACTAAACCAGGAATAATAGCTGGCATATAGAAAATAAGTCTAAAAAACTTCCAACCAAGAACCTTTTTGTAAATAAAGTATGAAAAAATCAAATTTACAAACATCATAATAATATCTTTGATAAAATATTTTAGAGTGTTTGTCAAAGCTATTGATAGCGTACCTTTTGGATTTCTCATAGATTCAATTACACCTTTAAAGTTATCTAATGTGAACTCACCCGTTCTATCGTTTTGAAACGCCAAAACAAACGAACTAAAGTTTACGTATAAATAAAACACTAAAAAGGCAAGTATTGGAAGCGTAATGCCCATAACGATAAACGCTACCCTATTTTTGTTAATAGGCTTTTTCCTTTTAGTTTTTTCCAAAGTTAGTTCCATAAATTTTCTCCCAAATAAAATCTATTTAAGCTAGTTTTTATATCTGCCAACGTCGTTTAAGCAAATAAACTTAATCGAGTTTTCTAGAATTTTCAAATCATCATCATAATTAAAGAAAATTTGTTTTTCTTCATTATCAGTTATATCAAAGCAGTTATCACTTAAAGAAATATCCGTATTTGTAAAATCAACGCATAACGCGTGAATAAACGAGTTTGACTTTATTGTTAAACAACATTCGTTTTCCCTGCGTTTAATTGAAAATTGTATACTTGAAGGAATATATTCATAATGCTTTGACTTTACAAACAATACAGTTTTAGATGAAATTATAGTACCGTTCTTATCTTTTGCTTGTACACAAACAAACCTTGAATTAGGTGAATCTGCTACATAATCTGCAACGTTAAATCTTACAACATTATCAGCAGACAAAGCATTCACGCTAACGTTTTGCTTACCACTAGCAATTACGTTAAAATTATTATCCGAAACACACCACTCTACAACGCCTTCAAATGACGATAGTTTTTCATTTGATATATTTACCGTAACATCGTACCCCTCTTTTACAGCAGTTAAAAGAACAGGTGCATAAAATCTTTTTGCATGATAATGTAATGCTTTTCTACGCCCAAAATAGTCAACTGCGGAATGGGAAACGCAAGGCCAACAATCGTTAAATTGCCAATATATTGCCCCCATGCAAATACCGCGATTTCTACGAAAATGTTCTACCCCATATTCAACAGCAAATACCTGCTCTAATTGAGATAAATATATAAATTCTTCAAAGCTATACGGAGCACGAAAATCGTTTGCAATGTCTGCATATATCTTTGCATTTCCAGGAAAGACGCCCGTACGTTCTCTTGATTCTAAAGATTTTGAAAATGGATTTAAATCTTCATCCTTTGCAAAAGTTTTAATAGTTTTTAAAGATGGAAATGACTCATATCCAAATTCTGAGCAAAATCTTGCTAGTTCGTTTTTGTAATAGTCAAATGGTTTATTCGCAAACCATACCCCCCAACAATGAGAATCACCGTATGCTGGATCGTTAGTTTTATCAAAACTTCCAGTATTTGATGGTGATGACTGCCAATAAAAGGTTTGCGGTGCTATTTGCTTAATAATTGAAGGGAATTCTTTTTCAAAAAGTTCAATATAATCTTCAACGGCAACCTTATTTTGCCTTCTATCTTTTAATTTATCTTCACCTTCGTTGTTTCCGCAAATCAATCCTAAACAAGCGCGATGCTTAACTGCGTTTACGTTTTCAATAAATTCGGCAATATATTCTTCTTTATATCCCGACTTTAAACAAACGTCTTCACAAGCAATCATGTAGTCTAACCACACGATTAAACCATGTTTATCACAAAAATCAAAAAAAGTATCTTTAGGATAATATCCACCACCCCAAACTCGAATGCAGTTAAAATTTTGGTCTAACGCTTCATTTAACCAAAATTCTGTTCTTTTATTATCAATCGTTGGTAAAATAGCATCTTCTGGAACATAGTTAGCACCCATAGCAAAAATTTTAATTCCATTAACTACAAAACAAAATTCTCTACCAACTTCGTCTTCTTTTGTCGATACCGTAAGTGTTCTTAATCCAATTTGCTTAGATTGCTGGTCTAATTTTTTGTTTTCATTAAAAAGTTCAACATTTAAAGTGTATAAATCTTGTTTTCCATATCCCCTTGGCCACCAAAGTTTTGGGTTGTCAATAATTAGTTCAACTGAATTTTTATCAGTTTCACAACAAGATACTTCTTTGCCATCAAAAAAAACTGTAAATTTTAAAATTGCATTTTCTACACCTTCATATTTAGAATTTGCATATAAAATAACTTTATCCTTTTTGTGTTCTTGTAAGCATTCAAGGGTTAAAATACGTGAATCGTAGGCTCGAAATTCAACGCCACCAAAAATCCCCATATCTGGAAGGCAAGGCGCCCAGTCCCAACCAAATGAATAAATTGGTTTTCTAATATGTGCCGCACCTTTCATCGTAATAACTTCAGACCAAATGCTTTCTTCTTTCTCTTTGTCTTCTATGTATTTAACAGGTGAATAAAAATGAATTCTTAGGCTATTTTTACCTTTTTTAATAATATGTTCACAATGAAATTCATAAGTGCGGTAAAAGTTTTTTGTGTTACCTAGTGTAACACCGTTTAATTCAATGCTTGATATAGTATCTAAGCCAGAAAAAATTAAAACTTTTGAATTTTTTTGATAATCTTCTTCACTAACTTCAAAATCAGCGTAAAATACGCAATCCTTTCTAGATAACTTAAAAGCATCTTGTTCATCTATTTTATAATAAGGATGCTCAATTAAATTATACTTTAATAAAACCGAATACAATGAACAAGGAAGTTTAGCAACTAAACCCTTATTATCTTCGCAATCCAATTTCCAATCGTTAATTATCATTATTTTGCTTCCTTGTAAGAGCGAATAAGTTCTTGATATTTATAAAAAGATGATTTTGGTGTTCTTTCACAAGTTTCAAAATCAACGTAAATTAAACCAAAACGGCGCGTAAATCCTGAGGACCATTCAAAATTATCCATCAATGACCACGCGTAATATCCGCGAATATCTAAACCTTCATCTTTAGCTTTAATCAAGCGAGTAAGGTATCTACGAATATATTCACCGCGAACTTGGTCTTCAACCCTTCCATCAATTAAAAACTCAGAAAGAGTACATCCATTTTCGGTAATATAAACAGGCTTACCATATCTTTCTTGCATATATTTAGGACCATAATACATCGCGTCTGCAGTATTCATATAATCGCCCCACATATCGCCAAAATTAGAGTTAATATCAGGCGTAATAGGAACTAATTTACCGTCAGCTCCTAATTTAACTTTATGACCTATATAAATATTTAAACCAAGAAAATCTGGAACGCATTTAATATATTCCATTTCGCCATCTTTAACAAATGAAAGATCAACACCTTGTTTTTTAATAAGTTCTTCGTCATACTTACCAAAAAATACAGGATCCCAGAAAGTTGTATTGCAAAATAAAGTATCGTTTGGCTTAAACATTTCTTTACGAATAACATCTTCTATACCATCTTCAATAGGTATGTAGCAGTGCGTGCAATTTACCATACCAACTTGTACTTTATTTTTTGAATACTCTCTTAATGCGTAAGTCGCAGCGGCGTTTGCAAGTAATAAATTATGTATTCCTTCAAATGTTTTTTGAGTGCTAAAGGGTGGATATCCATCGCCAACAGGGCGCAAAAACAAGAAATCAATAAGTGCCTGGGCTTCATTAAAAATAGAAAATAACTCTACCCTATCACCAAAATTTTCAGCAACTATTTTCGCATATTCTCTAAAATGATCTACGATTTCGCGATTTGCAAAGCCACCTTTTTCGCTTAATCCCAAAGGTAAATCCCAATGAAATAAAGTAACCATTGGCTTAATTCCTCTTTCAAGTAACCCGTCGATTAAACGATTATAATATTCAATCCCCTTCGGATTAATTTCACCATAACCCTTTGGTTGAATTCTTGACCAAGCAATTGAAAAACGATAAGAATTAACACCCAGTTTTTCTAAATATGCTAAATCTTCTTCTAATCGATTATACGAGTCACAAGCACGAAAACATGTAGCACCATTTTGAATAAGCCCTTTTGCCGAATAATCATCCCAAATAGTAAGACCTTTACCGTCTTGATTATATCCGCCTTCAATTTGCGTTGCAGATGTAGCAACGCCAAATAAAAACTTATCCATACTTAACTCCTAATCTTACTAAATTTCTTGTTTTAAGAAAGTAACTGCTTTTTGAATATCTGCAACAGGATCTTCACCTACTTCTCTTTCGATCGTTAAAAATTTATCATATCCTACTGCTTTTAGCGCTCCTAAATAATCTTTCCATATAACGTCACCATCGCCTAGTGGTGTTTCAAGGAAGTAACCTTCTTCCGATTGATGTTCAATACCAAGCACTTCATTTATATAGAACGCTTCAGAGCAAATTTTCTTCAGCATCTTTCCATCTTTTGCGTGTGTGTGAACAATATAATCCCTAAGATTATAAACACCTTCAACAGGGTTTTCACCTTGTACCATTGCAAGATTTGCTGGGTCAAAGTTAACACCTTTACCCTTGCTTTCGATTTCATCAAGAAAATGTTTTAAACGAATAGAGGGCTCTGGACCGGTTTCAATTGCAAAGTGAACGTTTGCATTTGCCGCACAGTTTGCAAGTTCTGTATATACCGATTTCATTGTATCGTACATTTTCGTATTCCTATCTTCGGGAATAACACCAACGTGTGTAGTAATAACGTTAACTCCAAAACCTTCAGCTAAATCAACCACGCGTTTTTGGTGCTCGATTGATTCACGCATTTCGTTAGGGAAATAGAACATTTTGTTACCCATGTCACCACAAAAAGCTGAAATTTCCATGCCGTTATCATCAAGAAAGGCCTTTACGTCGTGAATAGCTTGTTTGCTCATACCAACGTAAATCGTTGGACTGCCTGCGTATATTTGAAAACCGTTTACTCCCATTGATTTAGCAAGTAAAACACCTTCTTTAAACTCTTTTCTTAAACTTTCAAGAAAAATACCTATTTTCATAATCAATTTACTCCTTAAAATTTAATTATTTTTCCGCTTTTAGCACTATCATAAATTGCATTTACTATTCTTTGTGTTTTTAATGCTTCCCTACCACTTATTTGCAACTCTTCTTTACCTTGAACTGAGTGATAGAACTGCTCTATTTGTTTCGCATGCATAACACCCCAGTATTCCTTACCCCCACCATATACGACAGCAGGGGCTTTTGTTTCAACTCTTTCAACACGACCATCGTTATATTGAATAACTGCATAATCGTATGTTAATAATGCTTTTCCTTTCTCAGCAAAGAACTTAATTTCAATTGGCTCATCAAAAACGTAGTTATTCGTGCAATAAAAATTATATTTTATTCCATTCTTATAGCGAATCATGCCTTCGGCAGTATCTTCAACCTTAACTATTTCATGACCGCGGTTTGCCATGCTTGCAGCAACACTTTCTATTTCTTCAGCAATAATCCAGTTTGCAAGATCAAGCGAATGAATAACTTGGTCGATAATAACGCCACCGCCTTCCTTATCCCAAGTACCTTTCCAATCTGATTGTAAATAGTAATCATCTGGGCGTGACCAAGTAAGAGTAGAAACCACACCTTTAAGTTTGCCTAAGGCACCGCTTTCAAAGGCTTGCTTAACAAGTATGGATGAATCATTATACCTACATTGAAAAATTACGCCAAATAAAACGCCTTTTTTCTCTGCAAGTTCTACAGCTTTTAAAGATTCTTCATAGTTTATACCCATTGGCTTTTCGGTAATTACAGCTACACCTTTTTCAATACAAGCAGTTACCATAGGAATGTGTAAATAGTGTGGCGTGCATACATGAACAACGTCTAATTGTTCTTTTTCAAGCATTTCAACGTAGTCATAATATGCTCTACAATGATATTTTTCAGCAACTTCATTTGCGCGCTCTTTAATGATATCGCATATACAAACAAGTTCCGCTTCATCTTTCATATAGTCGATTGACCCTAAATGCATAATGGTTATTCTTCCTGCACCGATTATGCCAACACGTAATTTTTTCATAATTCTCCGTTATAGTATAATTTCTTTTCCTAATTTTGCAGATTCATAAATGGCTTGTAAAATTTTTATTTGATTCATACCCTGTTCGCTTGTAAAATCTGGTTTTGCATTACCTTGAATCACGTCGATGAAATGTACTAAGTTTTGTCCGTGTCCACCATCCGGTTCAACAATCTTTGGTTCAATATTTACAAGTTGACCACATTCTTCGGTATAAATACGGTTTTCTTCTGGTGTGTAACTAAACTTGATACCGCTCTTTTCACCACGAAGTTCTAAAAATGCAGTTTCTTTTTCAATGTTAGAAGCCCAGCTAAATTCAATTTGTAAGCAAGCACCATTTTCAAAACGAATAAAGCCCATCGCTAAGTCTTCAACGTCAAATACACCATCATCTTTCTTTTCGCCAAATTTTGAGTTAACTGAGTCACTAAGGTCACTGTTTGCAAATTTATTATAAGTGCAACCAGATACGGCAACAGCTTTTGGATTGCCCATAAAATAAATGGCTAAGTCAATCATGTGAACACCTAAGTCAACAAGTGGTCCACCGCCTGATTGAGCTTTAGTTGTAAACCAACCGCCTTTTCCAGGAATACCCCTTCTTCTAATAATACCGCAACGACCACAGTATAACTCGCCAGCCTTACCTTCTTCGATATACTTTTTGTAAAACTTAGAAATGTTTAGGTGACGGTTATTTCTCATCGCCATATAAACCTTTCTGCTTTCCTTTTCAGCATCCATTAATCTTTGCATTTCTGCAACAGATATCGCGTCTGGCTTTTCAGTAAACACATGAATACCTTTCTTTAAAGCTTCAACACCAACTATAGAATGTAAATAGTTTGGTGCACAAATATCAACTGCGTCAACTTCTGGATCATTTAAAAGATCTTTCCAATCTTTATATTTTTTTACACCGACAGGGAAATCGGAGTCATCCATTTTTTCTTCAACAATATCACAAATTGCAACAATTTTTACATTTTTCATTTGCTTATATGCAGGTAAATGTGCATATTTAAAAATTCCACCACAACCTACAATACCAATTTTTACAATTTTCATATTATTTTATCTCCTTAAGCATTAGTTTTATATATTATTGATTTGCAAGCCTCGAATACAATAGTATTTTTAGGCACCTCACCAATTAAATAACCAAAATTAGTTATATCAAATGCATAATTTTTTACGAACAACGGCACGTTAACGTCGGTATGTCCGCCCGTCGTATATAATTCGTTTGACATTTTTGTTTTGTCACTTTCCCTTATTAGCCCGCCAGTTTCGTGGTCGGCAGTAATAAATATAGCAGTTTCACCATCCGATGCGTATTCATATAAAAATTCTATAGTATCAATCAACGAACGAACTTCACTCATCGCATTATGATATTCATTATTGTGGCTATATTTGTCTATATAAGCACCTTCAATCATTAGGAAAAATCCGTAATCATTTTCCAAATATTCAATTGCAAATTTTGCCATATCCTTTAATTGATAAGAATCTTCTTTTCCAGGTATATACTGCGAACCAACGTTACGAATACTGCCCATAAGTTTTTCAGAAGATTTTTTATCCACAAGTTGCTCTTTACTTCTTGCAAAAGCATATCCTTGTGCAGGAAACCAAGTAGCTCTATTAGAATAATTCGAATCTTCTTCGCCTATTAAAATATTAATGCCACTATCAACTTGTGTATTAATAATTTCAACAATCGAGCTTCGTGCATATGCATGAGCCGAAAAGGCTGATGGCGTTGCCCCACCTAATGAATCCGTTGTAATCACACCCGTTTTCATATTTGCTTCTTGTGCATAAGTGGTTATTTGCTTTAAATCAACACCATCAAGCTGAGCTATGTTGCCATTATAAACACTCACACCCGTTGCAAGAGCCGTGCCACCTGCTGCACTATCCGTAAGACCATCTAACGAATTTGTATCAATATAGCCCTTTTGATCGGCTAAAAAAATAGGAAGATCTAAATCAAAATAATCAATAGCATTTAAGATATGATTTTCACCCATACCGTCGCCAATAACGAGAATAACATTTTTAAAATCACGATTTAGTTCAACTTCGTTTTTCCTTTTATTACAAGCAAAACAACATACGCAACTTAAAACACATAGAAGAATAGCTACTACTTTTTTAAACTTTATTCTTTTTTTCATCATTATCACCTATGTAAAAATTTAGATTAAAGCAGTTTAACAAGGAAACACAGAAATAACTAGCACTTATTAATCAAAAAAGTTTTCTAACATTTCTTAATGTCCCACACCTAGTTTTGATATAACCTTACCACTTTCAACGTCTCGAATAATTGCGTGTGATAAATGCCTTGTTTCATTTTGTTTAGCACAATGGCACTTATCCATAGATTCTAATCGGTATAACTTGCTATTAAAAACAAATGGTGTCATTTCGACATTAGGGCTTACAATCCCTTTTTTGTGCAAAACAGGAAAACCTTTATTCATTCTAGGACTAATTTCTCTTAGGCTAATTTCTTACATTTTACCCACACAGCCTAACTATTTTCCTGAGCGCATACGCACCCATAGTATTTTATCACATCATTATTTTACAATTAACAACCTTGTTTGACAAGACCAAAAAGCAAACTATGATTTCCAAAATTTGCGCTATTAGAATATTGACATTATGTTTTTTTTGTGTTATGCTATATTCATAAATTGCTTTTTAACGGAGCTAGATTATGAAACAAAATGAAGAATTAGCAACTATTGCTACTTACGAAGCAGATACAGACCAACATGTGTCAATTGAAGCTTCAAAGGATTTCGACCGCTGGGGCACCTATCACTTTCATAAACAACTTGAACTCTACTACATTATAAACGGCAATAAGATAATGTTTTTAAACGGAAAAAAATATGTACTTAAGGAAGGTGATGTTTTACTAATAAACAGCTTTGTCTCGCACTTAAGCGTACCAGATAAAGAAAGTAGTAGACAGTATTTAATTAAGTTGCCAGAACAATACTGTCAATCATATTTTGCCTATATGAAAGGTAAAAAATTAAAAACACCTCTTATTCTTGCAAAAAATACAGCTGAACTAAAACCATACTTTCACACCATTGTTACCGAGCATAAAGATATGAATCCCTTGTTATTACAAGGAAGTATCGACGTATTGCTGGGTAAAATTGTTGATTATTGCGGCTATGAAGAAAGTTCAAACTGTCTCTCTGGTGATATAATTGAACAAATTGTTGATTACATTTATAAAAATTTCAAAAATGACATTAACTTAAAAATTTTATCACAAAAATTCAATTATTCACCGTGTTATTTCTCCCGTTTTTTTAATGATACATTCGGTATTGGTATATCGGAATTTATTGCATACGTAAGATTAATTCATACTTTAGAAACCTATACTTCAACCGATTGCTCAATATCGAATGCTGCTTACTATAACGGATTTAATAGTTTACAAACTTTTTATCGTATTTTTCACAAATATTATGGCGAAAATACCCTTATTCTTCAAAAAAAATCAGGTTTAAAAAAAGAAAACTCTAAGCAAAAAAACGAAAAAAAAAGAAAAAATAAATGGTAGATAATTTTGTAAATTTTCTACCATTTTTTGCGAATTAATTTAGAAAAACATAAAAATTTATTGAGCAAAAATCAAATTATTTTTTTCAATATTTGCGATTTATAAAAAAACGACCTTATTGTTACTATCAAAAGGTCGTTTTTATTTTATATTTTATTCATTACAGTTAAACGCAGTTTACAAAATCCATATGGAATAAGTTTTATCATTTGTACATTTTCGTTAAGATTTAGTTTACTGTTTTTTAATAGTTTAGGCGTGAGTAAAAACTCGCCTTCTACTTTACTGTATTCTTTTCTATATAAATTGCAACATCTATCAACAACAGTTGCTTTTTCGAGATTCCAATTTTCAATCACTTTTGCTTTCACCATTAAACTTGGTAAGGCTTTTTTATTATTTAACACAAAGCTATTTGCCTCAAAAATTGGCTCACCAACTACTGCATAGCGCCACTCTCCATTTGGATAAAGGTTATAGGCCGGGAAATCATTAATGTTGCCATCTTTGTATACCTTAACTCTTCTTTCGGGTACGGGATATGAATATACAACGGCACCTCTACTATAATATACCCCATCTTTAAGGTTATGTTCTTGAATTTTACTTTCAAATTCAACCGATAACACACAATCATCCTTTACATTATATAGCAGAAATTTACCTTTATTTTTTAAGTCAATATCTTTTCCATTTATTTTACAAGCAGAAACCCATTGTGGAATACGAATGTAAAATTTAAAAGGAATTTTTGTTTTTATAACATAACGAATAGTATCTTTAAAAGGATAAGAAGTTCCAGTAGTAATTTTAACCCTTTTACCATTAACCGTAGTTTGTAATTCAGTTGGTGCATATAAGAGCGAATAAATTTTATTTTCTTCTACAAGCCAAGAATTAAACAAATAATTCGGCATAAATCGGTTTACGTTACCAGCACAACATTCAGTACCTGGATTTGGAGCATAACTCATCCAATTATTACCCTTATGAAAGCTATTATGATTAGAATTTTCATCACAAATAACTTGATTAGCGCACGAAAAATATTGCAATGCTTTAAAGTCTTCCAAAACGCTGCCTAAACCAGCATTAAATATACATTTTTCAATTTTGTCAGCATATTCGCCCTTTTTTGTAATTTTTAAAAGGTATGCTAAACTCCAAGTATAATCTGTAATGTCACACGTTTCGTAACTTTGATAATACTGATTTCCAAGTAAAAATTCATTACTACAACAACACCCAGAAGGCAATAAAAAATGTTTATCGATTTTTTTATAAGCCCTTTCGCTTGCTTGTAAATATCTTTTTTCTTTTGTAAAGCGATACAATATTGCACCAAGTTTTGAATATTCGTTATAAGTAACGCCATGTGAATATGGCTTTTTTTTAGAAAATGCTACCTTATCACAATTATCGTCCAAGCATTTTTCATTATAATTATCATAGTTTTCTTTTGCCAACTCTAATAGTTTTTCGTTACGATTTACACTATAAAGCCAAAGTATAATCTCAACGTTCATTACGTCACGCAAAACGCTATAATCGCACTCGCATTCTAAATAATGGCGAGTAATTGCGCTAACAATACTTTCATCCTTAGTATAATCATAAAGCGCCATACAAGCGCGAAAAAACACAACATGTGGCCAACGATTCCAACCAGTTGTTTTTTTCAAAAATTGTGGGCCAAGATAACCATCATCATCGCAATTATTAATAACGTTTTTAATTAATTCTTCAATTTTTTCAATACCCTTTTTGTCTTGCAATAAAATAGAGAGGCGCAAAAAACCATCGATCCAATAAGCAGTTTGTTCGTAATCCCACCAACCCGAACGTTCGGCTTCAATACCGCTTTCACTATGTCCGCTAAAATTATCAGTTCCCCACCATTCACGGTCAAATGGGTAACCACACTGCTCGATATTGCCAGTTAACCCACTCATTTGGGTTTTTAAAAATTCTTTTAAATAACCTTTTGCTATAATTTTCATTTTATATCCCTCAATTATATTCCTAACGCTTCAACAAGTAAATCGAACATAACTTTATAACCTTCATCATTAGGGTGTAATCCATCACTAAGCAATAAATCTATAGCTATAGAGTGATTAGCACAATATTCAATAATTAAGTCATGTAAGCTTATAACACTTGCGCCATATTCGTTTGCAAGATTTTTATACGCAATATTAATATCCGACATTTGTATAATACGCCAATAGTCATTTCCGTCTTTTTCATCTTCAGCCGAGGTTGGTATGTTGGCAATAAATATAACGGGCTTATTTGCTTCTAAAAATAAACTATAAAGTTTTTTTACATTTTGGTAGAAATTATTAAAATGTATTTCCTTTTCTGGTTTAGGACCTTCCCAAAAGTGTTTATGTCTATTATTGGTTCCGATGGTACAAATAATAATGTCATCGCTATCATCTACAAGATTAGAAAAATTATCTATAACAAATTCAATATTTGTACCAGTGCAACCATTATTGATAACAGCTACCCTATATTTGTCACGCATATAATCTCTAAAAAGATTTGCCCAGCAATAACTTTTAGGGCTTCTATTCCAACCTTGAATTATTTGATCACCATTTTGTTCCCAATTACTACCTCCTACCCCATGAGTGATAGAGTCACCAATTAACTTAATTTTAAAATTATCTTTACTTTTAATTATCTCTTTCAGGTTAAGCGTATTTAAATTTAGCGACTTCATTAATATACTCCACAATAAACGTCAATTTTTATATTATTATAATACACGGACAATCAAATTTCAATATTAAAAATAACTTTTTTTTATCCATATTTTGTCATCTTCTAGTAAATATTTTTTGCTTTCGTGGTGGCGTATAGTAGCATAATTCTCGTATAAGTCAATCTCAATCTTAAATTAGTACTTAAAACTTAATAGCCATAACTTATTGCCAAGTGGATTTATTCTGCTTGGCTTTTTTGTTACCTTTTTAAACTATTTTACAATGAAAATCACAAAAAAGTCAGGCTATAACGCGATTAACGCACTAATTTTCTCTTCTCGTTGACTTATACAACTTGATATATATTTTGTGTAAATTATGCCCGAACCATGCTCCTCTTGCCCCTGCCGAAAGGCAAAATAAAAAAATATGGAGGTGCTTCCAAGAAATGAAAAAAGTAGTTTATTCAGTAACAAAGTATGTTGGTGACAAGTTCACCAAGTTGTCAGGTATCGGTTGTATCACCGATGAAGATTTGGTGATTGCTTGTATGAGCAAAACGAACAAACCATATATTCGAGTATTTGATGGATGTGTAAAACAATGCTCCGAAATACCTGGTAAAAAGGGTGAATTCAAAGGTAATATTTACGAAATACAAACCATTGAATACGAAACAAAATACGGTTCAGTTGACACCAGAGAAATAGACGTTAGTTACTCTATTTGGTATAAACTTTTAGACTAAAACAACTAAAAGTGACCGTATAGGTCGATTAACAAGCATTTTATAATAAGGAGAAATATTATGAAGAATAAGTTTTATATGAAAGAATTTTTACACTTTAACGGAGAAGACTTCGTTACCTTTAACATATTAGACGTTGATGAATTAAAGCATGAAATTTGCGTTGTTGTTACTACGACAGGTAAGATTTCAGTTGCTACCTACCCGCTTTTAAGCGATGATAACGGATTGTATTTTGAATACGGTCCTAGTGGCGACAAAATTGATTTGAATAAATTTGAGGAGGCATAAACCATGGTTAGTATAGTAATTGGATCTTGGGGTTCATATAACGAATGTAATGAAAGAGCTTTAGGTTCTAAATGGATAGACCTTTCTGACTATGAATGTTGGGAAGATATTGAAGAAGAACTTAAAAAGCAAGGATTTGAACTTGATGGCATTGATGAAGAGCTCTTTATTCAAGACGTTGAAAATTTTCCTAGCAGTTATATAAATTGGGATTATATGAATCCAAAAAACTTTTTTGAATTATTACAAAAAGCAGGCGTGCTACAAGACGAGTATAGATACAAAATAATGTGCGCCTATATAGACGTTGAAGGATATAGTTCATTTGAAAGCAGAGTTAATGACCGTGAAGATGATTGGGATGACGATATATACCTCTACCCTAACTACGATTGGTATGATTTAGGTTACGACCTAATTCACGATATATACGGTTGCGACATTCCTGACGGTCTTGATAATTACATTGATTATAAGTCATACGGCGAATCGCTTAGATTTGACGGCTTTCATGAATATGACGGTGGAATTATTGAAATTAGATAATAAAAAAAGCCCAAAAGTGGGCGTATAAGTCGATTATTAAAGGTTTTAATTAAATTTTAAGGAGATATAAAAATGAATACAACTTTAACTGAAAGAAAGAACCAAGCCATCAAATACCTTAAACAACTTAAGGTATATAAGCCATATATTAAAGGCTTTGAAGAAGAAAATCTTACCTGCTTTTTTGAAAACTACGGTGGGTTTTGGACTTACCAAGATGAAGAACTTAGCCAAAAAATTAAAGAGATTGAAACCAAGTACAACTGCACCGTTTACGCCGTTACACACGAATACACCGATTTTGGCGAGCTTTACGATTTACTTATAGTTACTGACTACCCCGAAGAATGGGAACAGTCACTATATAATGACGGTAAAGCTTTTTATGCTTTTGCTTACGTTTGGAATAAATCGGACGATTGGTGTTCTGAATTTGGAACGATAGGCGTTAACAGCTTAGGCGGTGGCATTAGAAGAATTGCTTAAAGGAGAACTCAAAATGGCAAAATTAAATGATTTAGAAAGATATTTAAACTATGAATTTTCTAGTGGTTGTTACACAGGTAACGACTACAAAATGTTTGAAAGAAAGTATATAAACTACCTTCGCGGACTATCAAAAGAAAACGGTTGGGAGTTTGTAAAGGTTAATACAAACCACAACTGCTTTACTGCTTTTGTTAAGAAGAATAACCGCTATGTGTATATCTCAGTAAGCGACGTAAGATTTAATCAAAACGCTTGGTATTACAATGTTTTAATCAGGCGCGCAGAACACGAAAAAGACTATACAGGTGGACGTAATATTTACGTTCCATTACCCGCTTTAGCCATAGAAATTAACTATTTATTAGCATAAAAGTGGCTAAATAGGTCGATTATCGACACTTTCACTAAATTTAAGGAGAACTAAAATGGAAGAAAGAATTCACGCTGATTACACAATAATTCAAAGCATAAAACTCCCCGATGAAGAGTTTGTTTTAGGTGTAAAACATAGCAAATTTTCAACTGAATACGTGACTTGGTGTTGCGTTGAAAAGACTAAATATTATCACGGACATTACATAAGCAATTGCGATTTTGCAGTTATTGATTTATACGAGCGAGCAAGAATTTCTATCGAGTGGAAACTTCGCGAGCTTAAAGGTGGTGATTAAAATTAAACCAAAGTTAAAGAACCCTTATGGGTATAAAGTTTGTTACAAAGAAAAAGGCTCACGCGTTTACGTAATAAAATTTCTTACGCATAGTTACCGGCAAGCCGTTGATATGAAAATATTGTATTTACGCGCTCCGCCAAAAACGGACGGGAATAAAAAACTGAAGAAACCTACGTGGTTTGTTATCCCTATTAAAAAATCAGAAATTAAAGCCGGTATTTGGCGCAACGTTCCTTTCTAGCTGAAAGGGGCTTTTTTAATTTATACGAAAAAAATAATAATTTGGAGGTATTAAAAATGAGAACGTTAAATCTAACCGCAACGGGTGAAAATCAAGCCCGCATAAAAGATTATCTAGAGAAAAACGCAAGCGAAGTTTTAGCCGATAAAATCAATAGCGGTGTGTATATTGAAAAAGACGGCAAGCGCTTACTTAACAAAAAAGACCTTAACGGTTTTATGAATTTTGCCTTAAACGAAGCCAAGAAACTAGTCGATAACGGTGCTATAGGCACATATGTTGATGATGCAGTGGTTTACGGCTGGGCTATTCATTACTTTGAAGAAGACAGTATTCACGGCAAGCTTTTCAATGAAGACGGCTCTGAATACAAACCTGTTGTAAAACACAAAACCACTTCTAAACCTGCTCCCACTATAGCGGTTAAACCTAAGCCAAAGGAACAGTTTTCACTCTTTGATTTTATGGGTACTGATACACCTAAGATTGAAGAAAGCGTTGAAGAAGAAATGACTGAAGAAGAAAAAGATGAAGCCTTTGAAATGATCGAGCAAGAACAACAGCCTGTTCAAGAAAAACCAAAGGGCTCTTCAGTTTACGTTAGATATATGCAAATACAAGACAAATACCCCGACTACGTTATCGCCTACCGCTTAGGTGATTTCTACGAAATATTTGGGGATAATGCAAAACTTGTATCTAAGCACCTTGACCTAACTTTAACAGGTCGCGACTGTGGACTTGAAGAAAGAATACCGATGGTAGGCTTCCCTTACCACTGTGCTGAACTGTATTTTAATAAAATTCTTAAGTTCGCTCCCTTAGCCGTAGTTGAAAATATGGACGTAACGGTTAGAGAACAAGAATTAGCTACACTTGAAAAAATTGACTACGAAACGGGCGAAGTGTTAACAGATACTCTACAAGAAACCGTTGACAACCTTGACAAAGACGCCCTTTACAAACTTTTTGAAATATTCGGTGATGAAATAACTTTAGAATGAGGTAATTAAAATGAAGATATCTAAAATTAAACCTATACCTAAAAACGTATTAAAACTCATACGCAAGAAAGATAAAGAACTCT
>JAFWXT010000041.1 GCA_017522945.1 Clostridia bacterium | reverse complement strand
TCCATTCTTTAGGAAACGATAGACTATTTTCAGAAAATTCCGGCATTGATTTTAGCGAGTTGATAATCGCCCAAAACATTGGGTATAAACATATCAATGCAAATAACGTAAATATTACAAAAAAGAATACGTAAAGGATTTTAGTTTTTAAACTAGATTTTTTAAAATATAACTTTTCCATACTATACCTCTACGTTTGTAAATATTTTTTCAAGTGCCCATTTACCGAAAATAACTACTGGCATAGTTAAAATGGTAAGCGTAACACCAAGAGCCGCTGGATAACCATAATCGTTTCCGCCTTGCGATAACATATACGTTAAGTTAAACAATTCAAAACCAATGGTTGACGTTTCATACGCACCACTACCGTTTGTGAATAACCATACGTTGTAGTCGCAAGTAAATATACTACATAGAGAGAAGGTTAATAGCGTACAAATAGTTGGGCTGATACAAGGAATTGCTATTTTAAATAATTCAGTTCCAAAATCTGCACCGTCGAGCTGAGCAGACTCAAACAATTCGGTTGGAACACGGGTGTAAGCACCTGTTAAAACCGCGTTGTTACCTATAAAGCCCATCAATACTTTTACCGCTAAAATAGTTGGGAAAGCCGTTTCATTTGCAGCTAAAAGCCCACCAAGCGTTACGTCGTCTGGTAGTTTTACACCAAGCTCTGTTAGTAAAAGAGTTACTGGTCCACTAACGGAAACCATCTCACTAACAAGCATAGTCCAAATAATTGAACCCATTAAGCTTGGAACTATGTAACAAACCCTAAAAATGTAGTGCCCCGCAATTTTTCTTGTTAAAACGTAGGTTGTTATTAGGGATACAGGGAAACATAAAAGTTCCCCTGCTAACCACAAAATAAACGAACGTTTTAGTGGGTCTATTAGGTTTCTATTAAAAATATCTGCTTTAGTAAAAGCCTTAAATACCGTATCGAAGTTATTCCACGTAAACTCACCCGCAGCATTTTGGAAAGAAAGTGCGATAGAAGACGCGTTAACGTAAACCCAGAAAACTAAGAATTGCGCGACTGGAAATAAAACCATCAAATAAACGAAGGGAAAGTCCTTTCTTTCAAGCCTTGAATATTTGCTTCTTTTTTTCTCTGTCGTAACCATAATATTAATTTAAACCTGCTTTATTTTTGAATGCTTGCCAGTTATTAACTACGTTTTGATATTCATTATTTAATAAAGTGGTTGCAGCTGTAAAGTACTCATCAATAGAGCCTATCTTTTCACCGTTCTTATACACACCTGCGTTTAAAGTTGTTACAACGTGGTTAGGTATATGACCTTGAGCAATTGATGTGAATTCTGCGTTAGTACCTAATAATTGGAATCTGTAACCGTTTGCACGTGCTGAAATTAAACTAAAATAGTTGTTTGCAGGAATCTTTGAAGAGTTATTAACGAATGCATATTCTGAATCAGTAATAACTTCTGCATAGTAAGGAGTTGCACCGTTTGCTAATCTAGTGAAAGTTTTACCAAAGTCGTCACTTGCCATCATTCTTAAAAGTTTAGCAGCGATTTCTTTCTTTGGTGTGCCTTTTGTAATATATGCAATGTGTTCAACGCCTCTCGAGTAAGAAACGCCTCTTGCTCTTGCTACTTCTTGAGCATCTGCTTGTGCTAAAGTGATATCTTTATTTGTTTGAACAGCTGAAATAATTTCTTCAATTGATTTGTTTTCATCAACTAAACCGATAATATACGATAATAATTCATCTGCCTTAGCATCAGAAAGATTGTAAGAAGTGCCAGCACCAAATAATTTTTTGCCAAGTGCTGATACTACTGGGAAGTTAATAAAGTCGATATCGCCTAGCACGGTAGGATAATTTAATTTAACTTCGTTTAAGAACCAGTCACCGTTAAACATAAATACTGCACCGTTATTATTACCCATCATTTTTGCTTGAGCTTGGTCAAGTCTTTGATTTGTTGAACCAGGTGCTGCAATGTATTTATCAAAAGTTCTGTATGCAACGTTTAGCATTTCTTTAACTGCTTCGTGCTTAAATAAGTTTTGTGCGTCTGCATCGCTTAAGTTATTACCTTGAGCATCTTCAAATGACCAGAATTGATCGTAGAATTCTCTACTGTATTGAGCCATTAAAGTGTTTAAGAAGCATTTAGCGTAACCGTTTGCTGTTCCAGGAACGTAAGTGATAGGATAAGTTTTTGAAACTATAGAGTTTCCTACACCGTTTGCACCTAAATAAATAGCTTCAAATGCAGCGAACATTTCATCGGTTGTTCTTGGTAATTGAGTAATACCGTATTGTGCTAATTTTCTTGTGTTAACAACTAAACCAGCAGAACTTTGAACCCAGTTAAAACCAGTAACCTTACCAGTTGAATCTGTGATAAACGGAACAACGTCTGGTGATAATTTTTCAGAAATTGTTAATTCTTCTTCAGTACCATCGTAAGAAATAGGCTTTTCATCATAAACTAAGTCGCTAAGTTCTTCAACTAATACACCGTATTCACCCTTTTCGCCTACCTTATCAACAATTACGTCGCCAGTAATGTAAAGGTCAACTTTTGTTTCGTTATAACCATCATACAATTCTCTAATAACATTATCGCCATTGATTTCTCTTGCTGGTGTCATAATGTTTAACTTATAACCTTCTTCAGCAAAAGCAGCTTCAAACTTGTCTTTAAGTTCGTAAACCCAGTCAACACCGAAACCAGCTTTAACAACCTTAATGGTAATAGTGTTTTCGTCAACTTCTGATGGTTTCATAGGGCCAGGCTTATTAGGGTTAGTACCTGTGCCACCACAAGCAGTTAATCCAAACACGGATACTAGAAGTACCGAAAGCATTAAAGCCATCATCTTTACAAATTTTCTCATTTTCTTGAGTCCTCCTGCATTATTTGCATTTTTTTATTTTTCTTCGTTTTTTAGTTAAGCAACTTGTCGCTTAAATCTTTGCTTAACTTTTTTACTAAAAAACTTCATTATTTTTTAAGAGCCACAATTAAAAACTGTTTTAACAAAAGTTAACTTATAGTAGTTTTCAAAAGTACGTTCAAAAAAGCAAAAATAATAAGTTGTATACTTTAGCAAAAACATTTTAACATAGTTATATGTAAAAGTACATCGTGGTTTTAACGATAAACATAGCAAATATGATTGAATTTTCGCGTGTGTCTTGACATCGCGTTTAAGTTTTATTTTAGTAAAAACATTTTAACATAGTTATATGTAAAAATACATCGTGGTTTTAACGATAAACATAGTAAATATGATTAAATTTTCGCGTGTGTCTTGACATCGCGGTTAAGTAATGATAGGATTAAGATATGGAACATATAATTTTACAGTATATTTCAAAAAACGGAATACGCCTACATCACCTTTTATCGAACAATGACAATAGCAAGAAAGGGATTTTAAAGGCTGAAACTCACGTTCTATACGAAATTTTTTATTTAATTTCGGGCAAGGTTCAGTATTCAATAAATGGAAAAATTTATAATATTCCGCCAAAAAGTATTGCAATAGTACCCAAAAATACGCTTCATTCAGTTATATTCGAAAACAATCTTCCTTGCGAACGTATTTCATTACTTTTTTCGGATAAATTATTTCCCTCTTTTAACGAACTTGACGTGTTAAGTGCGCTCGATAATGCAAAAAACTTTTCATTCGTTCTTCCAAAGGAAATAGTAGAAGAATTCAATCTCGACGGCATAATAAAAAAATGCGAGGAACGATGTGGCTTAGCCGATACTTTTATTGACCTTGATTTAACGATTTGTTTACTTCAATTAATAAAAAACACAAATAAAGCAATCGACAAAATTTTAAGCGAGAAAAATTACCTACAACATTCGGTTAAAATTTACACCGTTTCACACAACTGTATTCAATACGTAAATAAACACATAAACGAAAAAATAACCTTAAAACACTTAGCCAACGCTTTAAACTTAAGTGAATCTCATATTCGCCAAACCTTTAAAAAAGAAACGGGAACTACACTAACTAATTACATTCAACAACAAAAAGTACAATATGCGCATCAGCTTTTATCTGAAGGCATGGCGCCAAGCTTAGTTGCCTTAGAACTTGGTTACGATTATTATTCAACCTTTTACGACCATTACGTAAAACGATTCAATATACCACCGCGCGCCTTTGCTAAGGTTGACGAACAAAGACTTTGGGAAAATGACGTTCCCATTACGCAATTAAAAAATAAAAACAATAAAAAACAATAATTTGGCATGAAATGGGGATATAAATCGATTAACAATACTTTTGTTAATCCTTATATTTCCCCAAATTTAAATAAAAACACAAAACCACCGACTTTTATATCGGTGGTTTTCTTCATTTTTTATTTGATTTTTTATTTGTTATATAACAAGGTTTCCGGGTGCGAAAAGTTTAAAGCTATTTGTTTGTTTGGGTTTAAAAGAAGGTTTAAAACACCAGGTTCTTTCGTGCCCATTCTAGTTTCCATAATTAATTTTCTATACGGCTTAAAACCGCACTTTTCCTGTACTCTTTTTGAGCGGGTGTTAAAATCGTAATATCCACAAGTTAAAAAATCAAGGTTTTGTTCGTTAAACAAATAATCAATTACCGCTTTTACTGCTTCGGTCATTAACCCTTTACCCCAGTATTCTTTTGATAAAACGTAGCCAATTTCTCTACCCTTGTAACTAAAAAATTCGGTTAATTTATCTTCCATACCGTATTTTTCAACGCCAAGTGAGCCAATAACCTTTCCACTTTCTTTTAGGCAGATAGCAAAAGTTTTATCCTCTTTAATAAACGAATTTAATATTTCGTTACTTTTTTGTATATTTTCGTGATGTTGCCATCCAGCCATTTCGCCAACCCCTTTGACTGAAGCATACTCAAAAAAGTCGTTTATGTCGCCTTGTTTAAAGGCTCTTAAAAAAAGCCTTTCGGTTATTATTTTTACACCGTTTATTCTAAATTCAGCGTTCATTTTTACTCCAAAATCAAATTCTTAATACAACTGCTACAATATATTTTTTAAGCAAAAGTAAGCCTATAAGTTAATTATCGCTATTTTTACAACTTAGTTATCAGTAGTATTTTTAACTTTTACAACTATTTCAAGTATTCTGTAAAGTAGTTCAAGCGACGATAAAATTATATCGTTTACGTATTGAATATTATAAAGTTTAAACAAAGTTTGTAACTTTTCAAGTTCTTCTTCCGTTGCAAGATTGCTTGCTTGTAAAATCTCGTAAGCTCTACTTTGCGCTTTCTTTTCAGTTTTTAAAGTTAGTATTGATAAAATAAGCGCGTAAAGGTAAAATAGCAACCCTACACCAAATAAAATTAAAGTACAAATACCACTAGTTTTAAATATAAAATAATCAAGAAGCGCGCCGATAATTGTAAGCGGTAAAAATGCAAAAGGCCCAAAAGTTATAAGTGGATATAAGCGTACGCGCTTTCTCATATCGCTATCGCCCTCGCTATCTAAAATAGCAAGCGAAGCCTTTTGCGCGCCCATACCAAGCGAAGTTAAACTGTGTTTGTGTCGAGTTAATCTTCTAAGCCTTACCTTTTTAAAATAATGGCTGTAACTGTTACCAAAAAGTATTGAACCCGTTTCTCTTACTTTTATATCTTCAAGCCCGTTTTGGTCGAGTATTATTCTTGCAACTTGAGTTCCAGTTAAACCAGCACTGTTTTCAATTTTGTTAAAACGAACGTAGTTAATTGCAAGTATTATTGATACTATACCTGATATTATAGTTACTATACCAATTAAAAGACCTACAATAATTAAAGCTAATTCAAAATTCATAATTTTTTTCCTTTAAGTTATAATTTTTATTAAAAGTGCCCCTATAAGTTAATTATCTTATATTTCAACAAACAAATAAATTTCTTATTTAGGCAATTTTACACACTTTTCTTTGGTAATAAGTTTCCAAATACCCCTAAACGGTTTATTGTTAACTATATCCAAAAGCCCTAATGCCATTCTATGCGTTACCATACCTTCGCTTGCATAGGAAAGCGAGCGTATGCTCATACTTTGAATAGTTTTCATTGCAAAATATGCATTTTTAATTTTAGTTTGTTTATCATCACTATCCTTACCAAGCGAAGCAAACTTTATCATACATTTAAACACGAAAGTGATAAGTCCAAATATAAACTTCCCACCTGCGCTCTTATAATCACGCATAGGCGTATTCAAATCGTAAGGTCTTGTGGTTGGGTTTAATGTAATTTTTCTACCGATAACCCTTTCAAAATCTTCAGTTGAAATAGATAAAAATCTTTCTTTAGTTAAGTATAACTCTGCTATTTGTTGTAAAGATGCAAGGTTTTCACCGAAGGTTATTTCAAAAGTTTTTTCTAATATAACGGTGTTTACGTCACTGCAAAGCTCAAACTTATAAATACCGTTTTCTAAACGCCAATCGCCTTTATCATAATATTTCATATCGCAAATATCAACGGTAACCGTAACGCGTTTTTGCTCGCCTGGCATTAAATACACTTTTTCAAACCCACGAAGTTCGCGAAGCGGTTTAATAAATTCCGTTTTAGGCGCTTCTACAAACAACTCAACAACTTCACTGCCTGCTATATTACCTTGGTTTTTAACGTTTACGCTAATTAAAAACTTATCTCCCACTCTTTCAACGGCCATATCTTCATATCCGAACTTGGTATATGAAAGACCATAACCAAAAGGATAACGCACTGGCACGTTAAAAGTGCTGTAATATCTATATCCAACGAAAACACTTTCCTTATAAAGGTCGTTAGTAGTTTTTGCAAGTTCTCTTCCAAAAGGCACGTCACTATAATGATACGGCCAACTTTCCGTTAGCCTACCCGATGGGCTAACTTTGCCAAAAAGAAGTTCGTACGTAGAGCGCCCGCCTTCTTGTCCTGGCAAATACATATTCAAAATAGCATCCGCATTTTCGGCACAGTCAAGTTCAACTGGGCTTCCACCGTAGATAACGAAAATAACCTTTTTGCCCAAACCACATAATTTTTCAAGCAGTACTCTTTGGTTTTCGGGTAAAAGCATATTTTCACGATCAAATCCTTCGCTTTCAGCATACTCGGTTAATCCGCCAAAGAAAATAATCGTATCTGCCTCACTTGCTCTTTCAATCGCGCTATTTACAAGCTTTTCATCTGTTTTTAAACTACTTTCTTTGTAACCTATTTCGTACTTATAATTTATATCGTTTTCATCAAAAGCATTTTTAGGCGTAATCAATTTATATGGGCGAAGAAGGGAAGAACCTGCGCCTTGATAACGCATTTTTTCAAATAGTTCGCCAACGACCAAATAGCTACCCTTTTCATCTAAGGGCAAAATATTATTTTGATTTTTCAATAAAACTGCGCCCTCACGGCTAATATCTCTAGAAAGAATAGAATGTTCGTCAAAGCAATGCTCTTGCTTTCGCGCGCCATCTAAACCGTTATAAACCATAGTAAGCACACGCTTAACCGAAGTGTTTAACGTTTGCTCAGTAACGCGCCCGTCCTTAACTGCATCAATAATTAGTTGATTATTATGCAAAATATCCCCAGGCATTTCCAAATCCAAGCCGGCGTTAAGACCATCAACTCTATTATTAACCGCGCCCCAGTCAGACATAATTAGTCCATCAAAACCCCATTCTCCCCTTGGAATATCGGTTAAAAGTTGTTTGTTTTCTGAAGCGTAAGTGCCGTTAACCTTGTTATAGGCGCACATTAGCGTTGCAGGTTTACCCTTTTTAACAATATGTTCAAAGCCTTTAAGATATATTTCACGAAACGCGCGCTCATCAACTATTGAATCGCCAAAATACCGATTTTCTTCATTATTATTACAAGCGTAATGCTTAACCGAAGTTCCAACGCCTCTATCTTCAATACCGCGTGTGAGCGATGCGCCCATAAGTCCACTAACCAGTGGGTCTTCTGAAAAATATTCAAAACTTCTTCCACAAAGGGGATTACGTTTAATATTTACTGCAGGTCCTAAAATCAAATGAACGTTGTAATGATTACATTCCTTACCCATCGCTTCGCCCATCTTGTAAATAAGTTCTTTATTCCAAGTTGAGCCCGAAGTTGCAGCCGTTGGAAATGCGGTTGAAGGCTCGGTTTCACCAAGCCCTATTTCTTTAGAATCTTCTCTTTTTTTACGAAGACCGTGTGGCCCGTCGGTTAAAAAAATCGACGGAATATCAACCCTTGAAATCTTGTTCGTATGCCAAGATTTATGCCCGCTTAAAAGGCAAGCCTTTTCTTCTAAGGTAAGTTTTTCAATAATTTTATCAATATCTTTCATAATAAATTTTAGTTGTGTGCCTTAAAATATTCTACAAGAACGTTATGGGTTACACCATCATCGTGAATTTTATATGGGCCATCGTTTGTTGTATCATCGGTATATTGATTAGACCAAAGATTGTAAATTTCATCGAATGATGCAGTTCTTAAATCGGTTTTTAAAACTGTATTACCATTTTCATCAGGGAAAAGATTCATTCTGTTAACTACAACACCCCAGGAACTGTCCCAATAACCAACCGAAACGGTTTTATAACTCCAAATAGTCCAACCAAGACCAGTTTTATCGTATTCGCCAAGATATTCAAGCCATGCGTCCTTGTCGCCAAAGAAGTTAAATTCGCCAACGAATTTAGGAACGTTATAATCGGTTAAAGAAAGCTGTGCGTACATAAAATCGTAAAACAACCAGTTTGGAGTTAACGAAGAAGTCCAGTTATAAAAATGATATTGATATAAAACGTTTTGCCAATCGTATTTTTCTGGTTTTGGAAGTGATAGGAAAAACCAAACGCCTTCGATAGAAATAACGTGTTCACTATCAACTTCGCGTATCGCCTTGTACATTCTATCCATAACCTTCCATTGTTTAGGTCCTGTACCAATTTCCTTTCTGCTGGTTGGCTCGTTTACAAGGTCGTAAGCAAGAATAGTTGGAGCTAAATCAGCTTCTTCATAAACGTAATGCTCGGCAATTTTGCGCCACAAGTTGCACATAAATTCAATGTAGTTTTCATTATCCCAAAAGTCGATATCACGCGTACCGCAGTGTTCAAAACCGCTTTGCCCGCCCATAACACCGTGCATATCGATAATAACCTTTAAGCCGTTATTTTGCGCCATTTCTAAAAACCAGTCAAGTTTTTCAAAATCAAAGTCGTAAGTATCAAAATCAATACTTTCACAAAGCTGCTCATCGGTAAGTCTATATCTATCTTCGGTTGAAAGGAAGTTTCTATAATACATAGGAAGTCTTATAGTATTAAGCCCCAAGTTAGAAATAAGTTCAAAATCGTATTCGGTACAATAAGAATAAAAATATGCATCGTTTAACTGCTCAATTTGCTCATTTGAAAATCTTTCAGCTAAGATAGCATCCATTTCTTCTTGATAAATTTCTTCGTATTCTTCTACAATGCCATCTTCGTTTACCTTTTTAAAACTTCCGTCTTTATTTAAAAGCGGACCGATCGAGTTAACAGTCATCCAACCTTCGGTTAAAAACAAGTTGCCAAAGTTAACGCCCTTAATTTCAAAAATATCACCATTTTCGTCGTATAAAGCTTTGCCTTGAGCCATAATCATTGTTCCGCCGTCCGTTCTTTCAATATGAGCTGGGGCTTCAAATTTATAATTTTTGCGATAAATATGCCCCCAACCAATAACACCTGCCACAAGTATTACTATAACACCTATTATAACGCCCAAAATAACAAAAATCTTTTTAATAATCCTTTTCATATATTTCTATCTCCTTTTTTACTCTTTTATCTCTTTATTTTCTTTTGAATCGTTAAATATAATCTTAAACACAAAGAAGAATACTATCATCGAAATTGTGCTAGTTACCATAGTTTTTATAAATGCGGTTAAGGAGTTAGCAAACTCGTAATGCACGCAAAAAATATTTATAAATCCCCATAGCGCGTTAGTAAATAGCGAAACCAACACCCAACCTATGAAATACCAAAGCGCTTGGTACCAAGGATTACCGTGTGATTTAAAGGTAATATTTCTTTGCAAAGGAAAGTTTATACACTGCGCCGTAAACACCGCAATTTCAAAAGCAATAAAATTACCAAGCCCACCGCCAACTTTAACGTTATTTGCGCTATCGTAAAGCACCGGCTCGTTAAATATGCCGAATATTGCGCTTGTTCCGTCGCTCCATTTCCAAAGTTCTATCTCTGGCCAAACAAATGGCGTTCCTGCAAGATTTTTAAAAGCGTATGGTAAAAATAACATAACTAAAAACTGCCATACGGTAACGCTACAACTAAAAATTAAAAAGTTAGTAAACTGCGCTACAAGTTCTGCTCCTTTTGGATGCAAATGCTTAAAACGCTTCCACCTAACTATAAAAAAACGGCAAAACGCGCACTCTCTAATTTTTAAAAGCGCCCGTTTACTTTTTGATTTTTTATCATTTTGCCCATCAAGTTCTAATTTTTGTTGGGCTATAAAATTTTGTTCTTGTTCAATATACGGTTGATATTTATCACTCATAACTCACCATCAAATTTTACCCATAAAATGTATAAATTAATACAACTACAATATTATAGCACACATTTATATTCTTTTCAATACATTTAAATAAAAAAACAAAATTAAATTTTGTATAAAATTTAGTTATAAGATTTATTTACAAAAAACATCAACCTTGCCACACGTTTTTATTATTATTCTTCAACATAAACAAAAAAGTGCCGATATAAGTTGATTATCGGCACTTTCGCATTTGTTTTATTATTTCTTTATATTTACAATTGTACAAAAAACTTTCTACTCACATTAAATAAAAAACCTTTATTGTTTTTTAAAGTAGTTTTCATAATTCACTATCAAACAACAAAATATACCTATTTTTAATTTTGCTTTCTTTTTGATTGATATATTAAATTATTTATAATAGTTAAATGTTTTTAATTTTTATACAATCTTCTTAATGCGTTTTTCTCAATTTGCTTAACGGTTTTAATGTCCATTTTTAAAACTTCCGACACTTCTTCCAATCTTTTTGAAACGCCATCATCTAAGCCGTATAATGCAGATATGACTAGTTTTTCTACTGGATACAACTTATTCAGTTTTCCCTCTAAAATACGACTGTACTCATCAAAGGTTTTATCGTCAATTTTTGAGTTTAATTTAAGTGAAACACTATGAGCTATTTTACCAATAATTACACCTGCAGAATCATCCACATCTTCATCCAATAAAGATATTTTCTTTGAAAAACCACATTCTTTGCAAATCCATTCTGTAAGGTTATTTTCAGGTTTTTCAGTAACAAGAATAGCTCCACAATGTGGGCATTTTTTTTCTTCCATCAGTTTTTCTCCTTTTTAGGCGTTTTTTCATAAGTTAACATTTTATTAGTTAATATTAAGAACTTTCTCTAATTCTTCTTCTGTATAACCGAATAAATATTTTTTGTTTTTACCGTGAATAGACCAGAGTAATGCAGCGTCCTCAATAGCTAAATCATCTTCATCATCATAATTTAATTCATGCTTTGTGTCATCAATATACCATGCCGAACCACAAAGCGGACAAAATATTTTTAGCCTTACGGCCGAAACTTTATCTACATCCATTTCAGAAAAACAATTTCCACAAACAAACGCCATATTTATCCCCGTTTTTATATTAATCTATTTCTTTAATTCTATATTTTGGTGGCTTATAGCTTTTCTCATCATAATCATAGTCACCGGGATTAGACCAATGTAAAGTTTGTGCGCCCGTTCTACTACATGACTGTAAGTATAATGCATAATCTTCAGCATCTTCATACGAATCAAAAGTCTCATCTTCTTCATAACCATTAAAAACAACTTTATATTTTGACATTTTCTTTTCTCCTTTTTTATTTGCTTATAAACATATAAAGTATTTAACTCTTATCAATCTTCAATTAGCGAATCTGAATCATAATCGTAACGACCAGAACAACCACAATCAGGACATTTAAAATATTCAGAATCGTAAGTTTGCATATGTGCGGCACAATGCGGACAAACGATATATGCTAACCTTACAAATTCTTCTTCCTCACCAAATAAAATATTAGAATCACTCACATCGTTGTCCCAACCACATTTTGTGCATGTCCAATGACCAAACAAAGTATTAAACCCGCATTGATTGTTTAAATGGGCATCGCAGTTATCACAGTACCAATCACAGTTTTTATCATAAATTGACATAATATTTACCTCCTATGCATTATTTGTGCTTGAATTGTAAAATAATTTAATTAAAAAGTCAATACTTTTGAAAACAACTAATTTCACTAGTTGTGAAGTTTTTCTGATATTAACAACTCTATATATTCCATAGCAAGCGAATTCCCCATAATAGCAAAACGTTGCATCATTTCAAAGCCGAAATTTCTATTTGTATCTATTCCATAGTCATTTTCTACCATTCCTACCATATAGGCAATACAAAGATAATAATCAGCTACATCAGCCCATGCGCTGTCTCTTTTTAAGTTTAAAAAACACTTATCAATTATGACTTCGTATTGATTTACAAATACTCTTTTAGCTTCCTCAAGAGGATCATCCCTATTATCTTTTCTTACTAAAACCCTTGCAAGTTTTTTTCCACATAGAAAACCATAATCTCTCAAGTGGTCTTCTGCTTTTTGCATTTCTTTTGTCCCTATTGATCCACACAAAACACATAATATTGAAAGAATATTTGCAAGAGATTCTATCGTATTATTATTCTCCCAGGATTTATCATATTGTTTCATTGATTCAAGCATTTGTTCGACATCAAGTGGGTGCTTGTTTTTATATTTTAAAAGTATTTCTTTATGCCTTTTATGCGCAACCTTAAACAACTCGTCCTCTAATAATTTTTCTGCCCCAAAAATAGGAAACAATTCACAAAGTGTTTTCCATTCTTCGTCCCAGTATATAATAATATTTTTAAGTGTGTACCCATCATTTTCTATAGGGCTTAACAATGTCTCAACTGTAATATGATAATGGTTTGCTATTGCCATAACAATATCAGTACTAGGCATTTCTCGACTGCCTTTTTCTAACATACAAATATAATTGGGAGCTACCCCTATTTTATCTGCCAATTCCTTTTGTGTTTCGTTATATGTTTTCCTTAATTTTTTTAGATTTTCGGAAAAAAGGTTTTTCATTTAATATCCCCTTTAATAGATTTTTTTATTTGCTTACGGCTTATATTTTTTAAACCGTAAGCAAATTCGGTTGAACTACTTTGATTTTTCAAAGAGTTTTCGTAATGTTCCCAAGTTCATATCACTTCGAGCATTTTTACCATTAGGTTTAAAAATAGCGTTTGGAATACCATTCCTTTTTTCTATCGTACCAATTTTACAATCAGATCTAATGCGCCTGGCCATAATACAATCCTCCCATAAAAAAATTTTTTCTATTGTTTTTTGCATAAATTCACAAAAAATTAGTTTTTACTATAAAATATCATTTTAGGAATGAACAATATGCTTGAAATCAATACGCTTCCTATAGTGAAAAGAATCGCACCTATTTTAAATCGATGTGTTTTATGTTCCTCTTTTAATCTATACGTTTTATGATTCTCGTAAGTTTGATACTTTTTTTCTTCTGCTGTTAGATTAATATCTGTTGCAATTGTTTGTTGGCATTTAAAAAACTCACGATCGGTTTTGCTTGATTCGTTCGCCTCGTTTTTAGCCCAATCAATGCCGTTAGATGCGCAATTACATATTGCTGTCAAATTGTTTACCTCTTTTGATTTTGTAAAATTTGTTTTGCTCATTTGTTACCTCCAATTTTTAATTTTTTGTATTTATATTTTATCATTTGTAAATAATGAATAGGTAAATTCAAAGTTTACATTTTTACTTATTTTCGTAAAAATATTTTCTATGCGGCAATATTATTGCTATATAAGAATTGAAAAATTTCGTTTTCTGAAGATAAATTTAATTTCATAAGTAATTCAGCAAAGTTGTTTTTTAACTCCATCAAATTATAAACATCGGATGCTTGTGCCAAATAGTTGTTTTGGAATTTCAATTGATTAACTATATTTTGCATTTGATTGTAAAGAATTACACTTTCTCGCTCATCTTCGTCTATAACTTTAACTATTTCATCAATATAACAAGATTGTATATTTTCACAATCATTAGAAACTTCTATACCAGTATTCAAAAAAACCAAGTAAGGTATTATAGGTAAATTATCATATCGATTGATCGATAGAGCTTTTTTTATTGCAGAGCTTTTTTTACACAAATCATCATAGATATTTTTATCAAATTTATTTTTACCCGAAGCATTAGTTTTGTAATATCTCCCAGTTTCATCTATACGTATATTGCATTCAGTATTTTTAAGTTCTAATACCAAAATCATACTACTAGTTATTACAACTAAATCAATGTTCACAATATCGTTTTGATTATCGAAAGTTAGATTTTTTAAAACCATCTTTGTTCTTTCAGTTTTATCTAATTCCGTTATTACTTTTTTTATTAATCGATTTTTAAAAGCATTTTGTGTAAGCTGATGGTCCAATATATCCCCTTGCTTTTTACAACTTTCAAATTTGAATTCATTAATAGCCCCACCATTTTTTGCTATTTGCGAAAGTTTTTCCATAATATTATGAAAACAAACTTTTTCATTTTGCATATTCATACAAACCAAATTTGCCATTTTTTGTTGCGTTTTATATAATTCATTAATGTACTCGTTTTTAGTATACAAACAGTCAAGATGAATATTGGGTTCATTTTTTTGAGTTAAGTTTTCCATAATTTACTCCTTTAATTTTATTGTGACTACATTATAACTCATTTTAGATTAAAAAATGTCAACTAATAATTTACATTTTTTAACACTCAAAATAAAAAAATGTAACCACGTTTTTTGTGATTACATTTTATCATATCTATTAAATTGATTGGTAAACTCAAAATTTGCATTTTATTTATCGCCAAGCCAATGAATACCTAAATCATAAAGTTTCTCATTAATATCAAAAATATCATATTTTCCATTTCGAATTGAATCTTCAATAATTCTATCAAACTCAAAACTTCGCGAAAGCGCATATCCTGCAGCCTTAAGCAGTTCGCAAATTTCTTCTAAAGAGAGTTTCATTGCAATTGTTAAAGCACAAATGGTTTGTTTTGTAGGGATATAATTTGGCCTATTTCTAATATTAGACATTAATTGCCTGCTTACTTGAGCGTAATTATAGACATCCGGTTCTTTTAAATTTTTTTTAACCATCAAATCCCATAAAACATCTTTAAATGCTTTTGTGGGCACAATTATATCTATTTCCTTGCTAATTAAAATACCACATCCATTTTTATTACACTTTAAAGCCTTTTCAACAGTAGAATTGATTTGATTAATAGATGCCTTTTCGCCATCAACATTTCCCACAAGTAAAATATCCGTGCTTTCATCCACAACCGAACTCACTTCTCCACCTTGCTGTATAACAAATTGTTCAACAGCACTTTTTTCACCAAAAGCAAAATTTCCAGTTAAGCAAACCTTTTTTCCTTTTAAAGAAGAAAAACTATTATTACAATCATACAATGGGTTTAGCAATTCGTTAATAAGATTTTTAACTTCTTCCGCTTCTTTCGGCAACAATGTTTCATCTTCTAAAACTCTTTCAATAGTTGAATAAAGCCTATCAAATGGAAAATGCCCAACCAAATAATTATTTTCATAAAGCCAATCCCTTAAATTTTCGCACTCAAACTCGGTCACCTCTCCATCTTCAATGATACCTTTTATAATACCGTTAAGGATTTGTGTTGCTAATGTTACAGGTGCAGTGTTTACAATATCTAGCAACTGTTTTATTGTATTTTTTAGCAATATAATTTCTTTTCTAGTAACAACATTATCTTCTAAAATATTATCAATTATTGTGATTATTTTATTAATTTCATGCTGATTTTTAAATTTTAAAAAAGAGTTTTTCCAATTTTTAAGAAATATTTTTTCGCCTTCTGTGACGATAGAATCAATTGCAAATCCGGTTACCACACCATATAAAGAATGTATATCATATTTTAGCGTAGGATTTGAAACATATGTTATGAAAGAATTCGCTTCATCGCGAGTAAAAAGTTTAATTTCTTTTTCTAAATCAATATCAGCAAATAAGACCAATTTATCTAATAAATCAGAACAAGCACATGCATCAAAAAACGCATTGTGATGATTGACTTCTGGAATATTAAAGAACGAACATAATGAGTTCAAAGAATAATCGGGGACAAGAAAGGCTGGAATTACTAATCGTGCTAAATCATAGGTACATAGATAATATATTTGAGGAAGCAAAATACCATACCTATCTGCATTTTTTTGTAAAGCGTCTAAGTCAGCCATCGCTATATTATGACCAATAACTATAGAATTTGTAAAAAACGGTTCTATTTGTCCCCATATATCCTTAAACAACGGAGCATTTTTTGTTAAATCCGCGGTAATTCCATGTATTCGGGTGCAATTTTCATCATAGCCATCATCAGGATTAATTATCATGTCAATCTTTTCTATTTTTGCATTCAAATTAGCTAAATCTTTACTTAAAATACCAATCTGGCAAATTGATTTATTTCTAATATTAGCATATTCCACATCAAAAAATGTCACCTTCATTATTTTACGTCCTTTTTAAGTTACTCAAAATACTTTTACTAATATTATTTACTATATTAATAAATTCACTTACAGTATAACATAAAACTTTTAATAATTCAATAGTTATTAAGAAGTTTACAAAAATGCATTTTCTAAAATGATTTTCTAACAACACAAAAAAAACACCACAAAACCTTCTTTTAACTTCAACACAAACAAAAAAGTGCCGATATAAGTTGATTATCGGCACTTTCGCATTTGTTTTTATTAAAATTAAATTATTGTTCGTTTTTATAAATTTCTTTAAAGTATTTATACGTATCAACCTTTAATTCGCCACAAGCAGCTTCGTCGCAAGCGATAATGCCGTCTTTGTGAAGTTGTAATGCGCTAATTGTCCAAGCATGGTCAACACCGCCTTCAACACAATGACGAAGCGCGCGAGCCTTATTGTGACCGCTAATTAAAAGTAACACTTGCTTAGAATCGCAAACCGTACCTACGCCAACAGAAACTGCGGTTTTAGGAACTTTATTAACGTCGTTATCAAAAAAGCGTGAGTTAGCAATTAAAGTATCTTCAGTTAACGCGCGAATACCAGTTCTTGAAGTTAATGAAGTGAAAGGTTCGTTAAAAGCAATGTGACCGTCAACACCGCTACCACCCATAAATAAATCAATACCGCCAAGTGACGCAATTTTTTGCTCATAGCGAGCACATTCGGCTTCTAAATCTTCAACCATACCGTCTAACATATTGATATTTTCAGCAGGAAGGTCGATATGATTAAAGAAATTTTCGTGCATAAAATACCAATAGCTTTGGTCGTGTTCTTTTGGAAGTCCAACGTATTCGTCCATATTAAAAGTAACAACGTTTTTAAAGCTAACTTCGCCAGCTTTGTTCATTTCAATTAGTTTTTTATAAACGCCAAGTGGTGAAGAACCTGTTGGTAAACCAAGAACGAAAGGACGATTTTCTTTATGGTTGTTAATCGCATTAGCAATGTGTTTTGCAGCCCATTCACTCATTGAAGCGTAATTGTCTTTAATAATTAATTTCATATTATTTACTCCTTAACTTGTAATAATTTTAACAATACAACTTAAAAATTATATTCTTTTTATAGCATTTTGATTATACACTTTATTGTTTAATTTGTAAAGACATTTATCAGCTTTTTAATGAAAAGATTTTTGAAAAATAAAAAAAGAAGAGCGAAAACTCTCCTTTTAAAATATATTTTATAAAAAAATCAATCTTGTTTTTTAATTACCTTCTTTTGCCAAGATTTTTTACCGCAGTTTGGACACTTCATAAAGCGTGTTCTTCCTAAATGCATTGACAAATTTACCGATTTATATGTTGGAACGTACCTATAACCACACTCTTTACATTCATAATAACCTGCAATTTGTTCAATTTTAACGGTAAAGAAAACCCCTACGAAACAAGGAATAAACCCCGAAAAAACAACTAAAATTCTTTGCCAGTCCTTCATAGGCAAATACGCACCCAAAATTATGGGAATAAACAAAACTATAAGCGAAAGCCCACCTATAACCCATTCAAGCGTAAGTAAACTTTTGTCGTGTTCTTCTTTTTGCTTAAGCATTTCAAGCAGTTCTTTTTCTAATTGACTACTTTTGTTTTCCATCGTTACAATCTCCCCAGTTAACAAATCTGTTACGCTAATTTTTAAAAGAGAGCATAACTCAAGCATAATAGAGGAATCTGGCATAGTTCTACCCGTTTCCCACTTTGAAACAGCCCTATCGGTCACCGCTAATTTTTCGCCAAGCTGTATTTGCGTTAATCCTAAAAGTTTTCTACGCTCGGCAATAAATTTTCCTATTTTTACTTGATCCATATTGCACTCCTCACGCTTATATTATATTGCAAAAAGTTAAAAAGTCCACATACCGGCGGTTGAATGGGGAGTTATCAACCTACAGTAGAGTTTTATACTGTAAAAAGCAATCTTTTTATGCAACGTTTTGTTTTTCAATATCTTTCACGATCTTACTTTTTTCATCATCGCTTAAACTTTCAAAATGCTGTTCACCAACGATAGAAAACAATTCTTCTTCGGTTTGCTTTTCATCAAAGGTAGCGTATCGAATATGCAAGATATCACCAGCATCAAACTGTTTATCGCCTTGATTATCGATTTGCTCGTGATGCGATTTACTTTCTTCTATCGAAAGTAAAAAGAAGTTTGCTGGCCAAAGTATATCTTTTGAATGCATATTTTCAGCAAAAGAATCCTTTTGTATAATTACCTTTCTATCAATAACCATTCTTTCGTGTGTTTCTTCTTGCTCTTTAATAATATTATCAACTATATTATCGTTAATACCGTTTACTCCAAAAATTTCGGTAATAACAAAAGAAATCGCAACGGTAATTATAATAAACAATAGATTATCAACGCTTCCAAACACTTCTAACGCAAAAACGATTGCGGTGAGTGGCATTTTCATCATTGAAGAAACGCACGCCGATATACCAAGCATTAAAATTGCCGTATAATAAGCGCTTGAAAGCCCAAACCATTCCTGCATACATTTTCCTATAATTGATGCAACAATCGCCCCTAAAGCCAAAATAGGAACGAAAACACCGCCTGTAACCTTGTTAGTGTTGGCAAGTAAAGTTAGCGACGTGCGAACCAATAGTAAAACAACTAAAGCGTAGATAGCAATCTTATTTTCTAAAACCAACTCGAAGATTTCGTGCCCTGTTGAAATAAACGAAAATGACACTAAGCCTATAGCTAATGTTAAAGCGTAAACGATAAAAATCTTTATACTATGCGGTACTTTTTTTAAAGTAATGTTAAAGAAATTATTTGCAACGTGATAATATTTTAAAAATGCTACTGCAAAAAGCCCCACGATAACACCAACTAATAGAGCAATCCATACGTCCTTAACAGCAAGCACGGTTATAGTAATATCTGGGAAAAGCGAAACGCTAAGCCCCAAAACGGGACATAAAATTTGCGAAACAATTTGCGCGCTTAAAACCGATATAACGCCAACTAATAAAATCATAGGCGAAATTCTTTGATGCGCTTCTTCAATAGCGAACAAAACGCCCGAAACCGACGCCCCCGTCGCAACGGCAAAACCTGCACACGCACCCCCTGTCATAGCGTATCTACTCCACACAGGGTGTTTTTTTGCAAACATACTAACGCTTCCTTTACCTATTGCCGTACCCATAAGCACAGAAGGACCTTCATTGCCTAGTGGAACGCCTATTAAAAAGGAGGTGAGCGACATAAAAAACACCCCTATCAAGGTTCTTAACCACTTAAAGGTAACTATACCGCGAAGCAAGGCTATAGCCGAAGGAATGCCCCCACCACTAACCCTTGACTCCTTTTTATAAAGGTAAGAAAAGAGTAAAGCGATACCAAAAAACGCGATTAAAATTAGTGGAATAATATATAAATTGCCCTTTAAAAAATCGTAAGAATTTTTAGAAAATTCTATAACGTAGTTTGCAAGCAGTTTATATAAAATTACCAGCAAAGAAGTAATAATGCCCGTAATCGAACCAAATATAAACGCAGGAAATATTAAATTTATAAAATGCCTTTTAAATTTACCCATTTATATTTTCCTTTGTGAAACAAATAAATCAATATCTTGCAGTTTTTAGCACTACTTATAACTTAAATAAAATCAATGTGCTATAACAAATAACTAAAATAAGTTTTTAAGCACTTCGTATATTTTTTTAGCCATAAAATAAAAGCCTAAATCGGTTGGATGACAATCATCAACCGAGCAATGATGGAAAATATCTTTTGGATAAAACTCTCTGCCGTCGATTAAATAAACGTTTTTATCGCCCTTATTTAAAGCGTTTTCGTAGGTTTTTTTAATAATTTCAAAGCGAACGTCACCAAATTCCTTATACACGTCGGGCTTGCTTATAAGAACAACTGGGGTGTTAGCATGTTTTGGATTACTTCTAAACGCTTTAAATAGTTTTTCGTGAGTATTTTGAAGATGCTCTACACTTGACGCATTATGGTCGTAATCACAAACAAAAACAGAACAATCAACCCCGGCAAGATATTCAATCATCATATCTTCAGCCTTAGCCGAGCCCGAAAATCCTAAGTTTACGTGGTCAACTTTAAGCCACTCGGAAATATACGCTTGATAACAGTTGTTTGGCTTAGAAGCGCACCCGCCTTGCGTTATGGACGAGCCGTAATATAAAATAGGCTTTTCACCGATATACTTATTAAATTCGCCTATAATAGCGCCTTCGTTAAACTCTAAACTTAAACTTTCAACACCGCTATAAAGTGGCAAATACAATATATAATTGCGTATTTCATCTCCCTTAAGATTTACTTGAGCGAGCACGTCCAACTCGTTTACGTTTAACGATGGAATAAAATTACCAACAAAGATTTCCTCACCATTTACGTCTTCACAAAGGGTAAAGCTTGCGCTACCAACCATTGCCATATGATTCATAAGGCATTTTGCGTATAGCTTTGCATTAAGCTTTATAAACTTTGCGTCGGTTGCAAAAAGTATTCTAACCCCCGCGGTACAACGGCTACCCCACGCCACACCAGGACTTATTTGCTCAGCAATTTGAATAGGCATTTTTAAAAATCCCTTGCCCTCTTCAAACCAACCGCCGTAAATACCAAAAGGCTTGCAAGGCAAGGTAAAAATACTACCACTTTCTTTAGTTACCTGTGTTTTAATAAAGTTTTTATCAATTTTAGTAATATCCATAGGTTTCACCGCCTGTATCACAAATTACGCATTTATTATAACACGACGACAAAACTTTTACAACTGCTTTTCTTTTTATTGTAAAATATTGTTTAAAAATTTTGTGTTATGCTAAAAAACAAGCGAATCTTTTCTTACGCTTGGCGTTTTCGGTTTTATTAGGTTTTAATATTCAATCAACAAATTCCACAAAAAAGTGCCCCTATAACGCGATTAAGGGCACTTTTTAACTTATTTAGTTAAATAATATTCTATAATATAATTTGCAAGTGCTTCACTCCAAGTTTGGTGCGCGCTTAAAGATGGATGATCTGCGCCACCTGAAGTGTTTGGTTGGAACGCAAACGGATTGTAAACTATATTATTATCGTTCATATTATCAATTGCATCGTAAATACCAGCTGAAATTGCAGGGTTAGAGCCCATCATTCCGTATATACAAACAATATGAGCGTTAGGATTTTTAGCACGAATAAAACTTAAAAACTGTAAATAATCATTAGTAAATTTACCTGCATAACTACTATCAACGTTAGAAGCATAGTTTGCATCGTTAGTGCCTATATTTAACACTATTACGTTAGGATTAAAATCAAATGAATACTTTTCTGTATTAACGTTTGAAACGTTTGCATACATCGTTGACATATTAAGGTTTTTAACCCAATGGTATGCCTTTACGCAAATACCGCTTAAAGCAACGATTGAATAGTTTGCGTTAAGTTTTTGAGCTGTTAAATAAGCGTAAGTTTTTGAACTATCCGAATTATCAACGCTCCACGCATCCCCTTGCGAACCAAGATTTGCATTCCCAGCAGTAATAGAATCACCTATAAATTCAATCTTTAAATCAGATTTTTCGGGTAGCGTTGCAAAAGCAGTTGCGTTAAAGTTAGATAAATCCCAACTTGAATGTAACGATTCGGTAGCCTTAACTATGCGAATTTTATGATAACCGTTAGTTAAATTTTGGGCTACGGTATAAGTTTTAACACCCTGCTGTACCGCCATTCTATTTCCTTGCGCATCGCCATCGATAAATACACGCATATAACTATTTGTAGTTGACTCGATATCAACCGACAATGAAGTACCTATAATTGCTAATTCAACAGCATTTGCGCTGTGGTCAAAATTTAATTTATCATCGTCAATATAACTTCTGCCGTAAACGTTGATATAATCTTCACTAAAGCTATTAACATTTTTTGCGGTTATACGCTTTGCAACGAATACCTTTAAAGATTTGCTAATTTCGCCGTAGTTTGCGCTTATCGTTGCTAAGCCGCCACCAAGAGCAAGGATTTTACCCTTAGAAACGACTGCTACCGACGTATCTGATGATTTCCATTCTATGATAGCAGACGAACAAATTTCACTGTCAATATAAGCAGTTGCAGTTATATCGCGAGTATCGCCGACTAATAGCTCTAAATCTTCATTTATCGACAATTCTATATTAGTTATATCCAATAAGTTGTCGCTTGAAGAAGAACTTTCACCGCTACTAACACTGCCACCGTTACAGCCCGTTAATAAAATAACACATACTAATACACAATATAAAGCAAAATGCAATATTTTTTTTAACATCTTATACAATCCCCCCCAAAAAAAATTATTTTTACTAAACCAAATTTAAAAAAATTGTATATAAATAAATTTTGATAAATTTATTCTGCTAATAATCTGTTAATTTGCTTTCTTAGTTCAATTAACCAACCCGCGCTCTTTGGATAATCGTGAAAGTTTTTAGCCACCCCGTTTTCTTCCAAAAATGCGCAAACCTTTTCTCTGCCAAGTTTTTCTTCTAAAAGTTTTAAAGCCGAATAATCTTGTAGCCCTTGATAAAAAGCTTCGTTTCTAATAGAGCCTAAAACCCCATTTTTTCCGGGATAAACTATAAATGAATCGCCACTTTGATAACGCCCCATACAATCTGTTATAGCAAAAGGATTAACCTTTTCTTTTGATAAAACTGAATAGTAGAAATTATAGCCCCAGTGAAGAAAACCGCGAACGCCGTTTTGATAGATTTGCAAACCTAAAACGCGCGTACGTTCTAACGGCATTGCAATAAAGCGATTAGATAAAAATTTATCGCGCTGAGTAGTACAATAATAAACGTAATAATCTTTTATACCCTTTTCAATAAACGCGTCGGTTGCGCTCGTAGCAACGAAAGGCATATCGATTAAGCCCGCTTCAACGTATTCAACGTGCGACATAGCGTCCATAAACTTTGCATCGGGTAAATATTGTTTTACAAGCATAGAGCACGCCTTATACTGTTCAAGCGTATTTCCATTAGGCTCGTCCGAGATATGAAAATAGCAACTTTGATAATATCCGTTTTCTATAAGCCAAGCGCGTAGGCAGGTTAAAAACTCGCCTAAGAACGTCTTGTATTCATCAGATAAAGCTTCGGTTTCCCAACCAAAAATCTTTTTCTTTTCACCGTTTACGGTTGCAACGATTTTAGGGGTATATTTTGCGCCCCATTGCGTAAAGAGATGTGCCATTTCAAAGTTTTTAACACCACACTCTTTAGCAAAACTCATAAACCAACCAAGCTTACTAAAATCAAACTTATACTTATCGCCTATTTTTTCAACGCCTACAAGTTGAACTGTTAATCGCTCTTTACCTATTTCGGTATCTAAGGCAGGCGTAAATAAAGGTGTTAATAAAGTTGTTAGTCCGTGATTTACCGCATCTAAAATAAATGATTTTAACAATACGTTATATTCGCCACTAAAAACTGGCAAATTATAATATTCGGCAATACTATCGTAATGTATCCAGTACGTACAAGTTAAATCGTGATTACAAAGTTCTTTATCTATAACCGTTAAAGTATAATCAACACTACCAAGTAGCTCGTTGTTGTTATTAAAAAGCGAAAAGGTTAGTTGATGTTTACCAACTGGTAAATCACTTAAACTAATATAAAGAGCTTGCCAATATCCGTCACGCGCAACAATACCCGTTTCATTTGAAATGGGCGCGAGCAAATCTGGCATAGTGCAAGAATCTTTAGTTAATAGATAATCATCAGAACAAGCGGCAGCCGAATAGGTACATGGCACTTCTTTTACCGAATAAACCTTAGCACATTCTTCATTGATTCCAGTTAGCTTGTAACTGATACCAAACGTACCGTAACCTACACAACGATATGCCACTTGAAAGCCAAAGCGCTCTTTAAAAAGAGCGCTATTTTCTTTTTCAAAAAGTTGTGGCCTAATATGACCGCGCACCTTTTCTAATGCGCTAATAGGCAATATTTCAAAATCATGCTTTTGATACATTTTTTCACCGTTATTTTAAATGTACAATTGTTTCCGTAATGCGCGCTGTTTCTGCAGCAAACGCCATTTTGTGACTTTCGATAGAATTGTCAATAAGAGTAATGTATTTGGTTGGTAAACCGTTGTATGTATTATACAACTCTTCCATTATTCCTTCATCGCCACCACCGTGCCCGCCAGCTGTTTTACTTTTATCAATTTTAATACGCTTAGCTTTTGCACCAAATGGGCGTATTTCTAAAAAGTTTTGTTCCATAATTCCAACCAGTTCTGCCTTAGTTCCGTGAATTTTAATATCACGATAAATTTTATCACTAAAAGCATCCATAGTATGCGACGCAGTTATTCCGCCTTCAAAGCTAAAAATGCACGCTTGATGGTCAACAACGTCGTTCCCTGCGCGAAAAACACATTTATCATACTCGGAATGAGTAAGTTCCTTTTTAATTTTGCGCCAATCGGTTTCTTGCGAAAAATATCCCGCCATCCAACGATATTTTTTATATAACTCTTGCGCCTTATACACACAATCAACTTTACAATCTGAACAGTAATTTGCACTATCTTTTGGTGCATTTTCTTCTTTAAAATACGAAAGAGAACCAAACGAAGCTACCTTTTGGCATTTTTTACCGATAAGCCAAGATAAAATATCCATATCGTGACAACATTTTGCCAAAATCATAGGGCTAGATTGTTCTTTATTTTTCCAAGGCCCGCGAACGAACGAATGCGCTTGGTGGTAATAACCAACGTTTTCGGAAGTGTAAACCGCCAAAATATCCCCAAGTTCGCCCGAATCGATGATTTGCTTTACTTTTGTATAAAAAGGCGTGTAACGCAAAACATGACACACTATTACCTTTCGGTTGTATTCCTTAGAAGCCGATAGTATTTTTTCACACCCTTCTTGCGTAGTTGCAATAGGCTTTTCTAATAAAATGTCAAAACCCTTTTGCATACAAGCAATTGCGTGTTCAGGATGATCTACGTCTTGCGTTGCAATGGCAATGATATCCGCATTCAAATTAGAGTTAATCATATCTCTCCAATCTTCAAAAACCGGACAATTATGGTTTGCCTTTGCGATTTCGCGTTTAACAGGGTCGATTTCCGCCACGGCAACTACTTTAAATTTATCGGAATTATTTTGGGCATACCTAGCGTAAATTGAGCCACGCTTACCATACCCTAATATTGCAATTTTAACCTGCATAATTTCTTTTTATTTTTCGTGGGAAAGGGATTTTACACCCCTTTCCCACTCATCCTTTTTTTATTTCGCTTTATTTTACCTAATCTTCCTTAAGTGTAACTTAAATTTTGATAGGCTTTAAAGCATTTTTTGTTAAGTTTTTTATTCTACTGCAACGATTTGACCAATAGAAACACTCTTTATACCCCAAGTTCCGGCATCGGCAAAGTTTGCTCCGTAGAAAAGATTTGTACTATTTGCTACAAATTGATCCACAGAAATTTCAATTTGAACCCATTGATTTGTTGTTACAGAAGCACTACCACCTAAAATAGTTGGAGTTATAGTACCGCCTTCAAGTCTTTCAATATAAATCCATATCAATACTTTAGTGTATTCAGAATAACTACTCAACTCACTATTAGGTTGAAGGAATATATTACCCCATTGGTTCTTGTTTGTTAAAGCAGTCGAGCCAACCTTTACGTATGCACCGCCGTAAGTTGCGTCGTTATTATCTGCATCGCTTACGAAAGTATACGTTGCGGCATTTCCATGACTAAAAGCATTACCGGTAGTTGATACTTGTGAAGATGCGGTTGCTGAAGCTGGATCGAATACTATACTTGGGTCAACTACTGTAATTTCATAAGAAATAGAATCAAGACCTTCAAAGCTGTATTCAACTTTAATTTTACCAACAGCTGTAGGAATATATTTACCATCAACGATTTCAGCAGATGCGTCAACCCATTCACTGCCGTTTAAAGTGTAAACCTTAACGGTTACAACTTCTTCGGTAGCAACGCTACTGCGTTCGATATGCGCGCCGATAAGCGTTAATTCTTTACCCATACCGGTAGTGCTTGCGTAAGTACCGTCAACTATCATTTCAACAGGCTCTTTAACTGTAAATTGAGCACTTGCCATACCAAATCTACCGTTAATTGCAGATACTTTAACAGTATAATTACCTACCGCAGTTACTTCTACTTGATATCTGCCTTCGCCTAATGCTTCAACGTCTAATGCGCCACCTTGAGGATCTTCTACTACAACCTCGTATTCAGCATCAGCAGGAGAAGCAGTTACGCTAAATTCAACTGTTTTGCTTGCGCTATCTAAAACGGTTTCTTCAATAGCAGGGATAGATAATTCAGCAGGTTCTGCAGTAAAGATCTTACCAAAGCGAACACCAGTTATACCCCAAGTAGCAGTAAAGAAATTTGAGCCATAGAAAGGATTTGTTCCATTTGCAATAAAATCTGCTACATTAAAATCAACTACTACCCATTGATTTGTTAATAGAGTTTCTGTAATAGTAGCATTAAAGAAAGTTACGGTAGCTGAAGCACTTACACCTTCAATATAAATCCAAGCGTATAGAGTGCTATATTCTGAATAACTATTTAAATCACTTGTTGGGCTAATAAGCACGTTACCCCATAGTTTAGAAGTTGTTAAAGCAACGGTTGTACCAACTTTTACGTATGCGCCACCATAAGTTGCATCGTTATTATCTTCGTCACTTACAAAAGTAAAGGTTGCGTTTGGTCCGTAGTTAAATGCCCTTTGGTTAGCAGAAATTTGAGAAGCTGCAGTTGATGAAGCAGGATCGAATACGATAGTAGGATCAACTACTTTAATTTCGTAAGTTATAGCATCAACGCCTTCAAAAGTATATTCAACTTTAAGTTTTGTTTCAGTTGTAGCTGGAACGTATTTACCATCAACTACGTTAGCAGTTACGTCAACCCATTCTTCGCCAACTAAAGAATATACCTTAACGGTTACTTGTTCTTCGGTTGTGTTTTCACCGCGTTGTACGTGTGCGCCAACAAGTGTTAATTGCTTGCCAAATCCTATTGTTGAAGCATAAGTTCCGTCAACTATAACTCTAAGTGATTCAACTACTTCAAATGAAGTACTTGCCTTACCAAATCTATCGCCAGTTGCAACAACTTGAACGGTATGTGTGCCTACTTCAGAAACGGCTACTTGATAGTTACCTTCGCCTAATGCTTCTGCAGTTAATTTTGCGCCTGATGGGCTAATTACTACAACTTCGTATTCAGCATCGGCAGGATTTGCAGTTACTGTAAATTCAACGTTTACACTTGCACTGCTTAAAATAGTTTCTTCAATGCTTGAAACAGATAATTCAGCTGCGTCCATAGCTTTAATATCACCGATGCGAACACCAGTAATACCTGTACCATTATAGTTAAGACCAATAAATACTTGAGTGTTTTCATCAAGAGATTGAATATAAGCATCCATAGGAATAGCAACTTGTACCCATTCGTTTACTTTAATAAATTCAGAATAATGACCGTTAGCAAATGATGCGCTAGCAGTATTGTTATTATCCGAAATTACGTAAACCCATGCAACTACGTAATCCCATTCACTGTATTCAGCAGCAGTATATTGTGGGAAAATCCAAAGGTTACCCCAACCGTCTTTATTAGTAGCGGCTGTTTTGAAGTATGCGCCACCATAAGTTTCATCAGTGTTTTCTTCAGCAGTTACAAAATTCTTTTCTGCATATTGATATACGTTATTATTTACACCAAACATAATTTGGGCACCTGCAGTTTCTAAAGCAGGATTAAATACAACTGAATAATCTAAAACTTTAATTTCATATACTACAGCAGCAATTTCACCGCAAGTATATTCAACTTTAAGTTTACCTACGCTTGAATGAGTATATTTACCATCTGCGATTTGAGCAGTTACGTCAACCCATTCTTCGCCAACTAAAGAATATAATTTAACGGTTACTTCTTCTTCTGTAACGCTTTCACCACGTTGAACGTGTGCGCCAAGAATAGTAAGTTCTTTACCCATACCGATAGCATCGGCATAAGTTCCGTCAACCATTATTCTATTAGGTTCAACTACTTCAAATTGAGCGCTTACACTGCCGTATTTACCGTTAGTTGCAGTTGCAGTTACGGTGTATTCGCCTAATGCAGTTAAGCTTACTTGATATCTGCCTTCGCCTAAAGCTGTAACTTCTAAAGCGTCGCCGTTTGCATCTTTTACTACAAGGTTATATTCAGTATCAGCAGGATTTGCAGTTACTGTAAATTCAGCGTTTACGCTTTCACCCTCTAAAACAGGGCTTTCAATAGTTGAAATAGTTAATTCTGCAGGATTTACGGCAAGAATTTCACCGATACGGATACCTGTAGTTTTATCGTTGTATCTAACTGCAATGAAATAATCCTTTGCATCTAAATGAGCAAGTAAGGTTTCTGCAGAAACAGTAAGTAAAGTCCATTCGTTTGCTTTAACTGTTTGAGTTAAATTAGCATCGTTAGAGAATAGTACGCTAATAGGTAAAACATCGGTAGATTCAACTAAAACCCAAACGCTAATTAATTGATAATCTGCGTATGCGCTTGTTTCAAAGCGTGGAGTAAGTAAAAGGTTACCCCAGTTAGCTGGATTAGTAGCTTCAACGCGTACGTATGGGCCACCGTAAACCTCGCTATCGTTTTCTTCGGCTGTAACTACTTGTCTTTCTGCACCCGAGAATACGTCGTTGTTAGCGCCTAACGTTAGTTGAGACATAGCCTTTGAAGAAACAGGGTTAAATACTTCGCCAACTAAAATTCTTTCAACGAAGAAATCTTTAGTATAAGTGCTTTCGTTACCAGCAGCGTCTTTTGCATATACGCTAAGACGATATGTTCCTTCTTGGCTAGGTGTAAAGCTATATTCGCCTTCATTTTCAGTAAGAGTAACTTCGGTTAGTTCATCGCCTACAAAATAAACTTTTACACTTTGTTCTTCAATAGTAGAAAGATCGTTAAAAGTAATTTCAGGTAAAACGTAAGCTTTGTTTACTTCGCCTGCCTCAAGAGTTTCAACTATAATGCTTGGACCTTCGCCGTCATATACGGGTAAAGTAACAACGCTTGTACGAATGTCGCTTTCAGTAATTTCAGCGGTATAAGTAATTGTATAACCGCCTAAATCGGTAGCTTCAAAGCAATAAGCAATAACGCTTACGGTTGCACCCGTAGAATCTTTTACTTCGTAGCTTAAAAGATATTCATTACCGTTTTCATCATTAACTACTCTGCGTAGTTCATACAATTCGCCGTAAAGAACAGCTTCCTCGGTTTGTGTTGCTTCAAAATCAACAAGATTAATTGTTTCTGGGTCAGTATCAACACTAACACAACCAAAACCCAAAGTAGCAACAAGTACTATCGTTAAAAGTAGTACTATAAGCTTATTTTTCATTTTTTTCCTCCAAATATAATATTTTTTTATGAATCAAATTCTAGACGGAAATTATCTAAAATTAATTCTCTTTCAACGTTTTGGTTATCAAGAATACTTAGTACGAAAGAACCAACGTTTTCTCTATAACCAGGCATAGCCTCTTCAATATCCGTTAATTTAACTCTAAAAGTAGTCCATTTGCCAATTTCAGGGAAGGTTGCTATCTTATACTCGTTAGTTGCTTTTGCGTTTTCAAAAATTGCAACTACGTTGTAACTCGATTCACCACCGTTATATACGTCCCAACAGAAATATGCGTTATTAAATTCTTCTACAGTTAAATTGCCAAGTGGGCTCTTTCTAATATATGGGCCCATTATTTCAAAATAATATCTCCAAGCGCCAGATGCGGTTGCTGGAAGTACCATTCTTAACGCTTTTGAACCACTAGTAGCATTAATACCGTAATCAGTAGGTTTAATAATCTTCATATCGATACCAAACTCGTTGATATAGAAGTTAGATTCATAGAACTTTTCAAAGTTCATAATTTCATTCGCGCCAAATTCAAATGAAGATTCGGTTGTATGAGCTTCTTCTCTGTAACGTAGTTTAATTGTATCTAAGTAATATCTTGGAGTTGTATCGGTAATTTCGTAAAGGAATAGCGGGTCGAATATCATGTAAATACCGCGAATATCCGACAAACTTGCAACAACGTTAACAAGCGTTGGTTCTATATAATAATTCAAAGTATTCCAACCTGGTTTTAAAGTAAATTCTTTACCGCCGGCACGAGTAAATTGATCTAAAGCATAAGGCTCGTAAACCAATCCAACCGTTACTTTTTCGTTAGTTGATTGTGGATTATACATCTCCATACGAACACTATCTACGTGAGTAAAATCAGTATAATCGTATCCGAAAGTTTCAGAAAAAGTTGAAAAATACATCCAACCGCTGCCAACAGGGTCGATACGTGCAGAGCGTTTACCCTCGTGCACGTATTTTTGATCCGTGTTCATACTTACTTTACCAAAATAGTTTGAAATTCGGCAAAGTTGAAAATCAGGTGCCCACTCTTCAAAATCCGCAAACAATACTTCGTTCGGTTTTTGATTTTGTTGGTTTTGATTATTATTGTTAGCAGGTGGAGTACAAGCAAAAACGGATACTCCACTAACACACAATAAAATTACTGCAAAAATATTTTTAATAATTCGCTTCATTTTCACACCTCATTACTTATAGTAAATCGTCATCGAGTTAAAGTAAATATTCTTTGTAGAATGATTACCAGTGTCGTTACTAAAGTAGAAATCACTATATTCAATAGCGCTAAGTTGCATACCACTAAAATCAATCTCTAAAACATTTACACCCGGTTTAAGTGTGCCGTTATACCATTCAGTACCTAAAGTAGCATTCTTATAACGAGCCAAAATACGAATTGTAATATCACTTTGAGATGGATTTTCGATTTCAAGCACTAATTTTTGTACGCTTGACGTAATACCGTTAAATATGCTTGAACGTACGTTTTGGTGACTATTAGTAACAGAACCAACCTCTAAGTGAACTTTATTACTTTCAAGAGTCACGGTTGCTTTTGCATTTCTGTCAGTAAATAAATTCGTACTATATAAATCGCTTGCGTTACTGTAAGTTACCTTACCACCAACGAAAATTGATAATTCGTAATTCTTGCTACCTGTTTCAACAGTAAGACTTAAATAGTTCTTATCTTGATTTAAAGCTACCGTTACGGTATAATTTTTATTTTCGCCGTTAACAGTTCCGCTTAAAGCAGTTCCGTTTTGTTTTAAAACGTAATCCTTATCTGCAACGATTGAATAAGTAATATTACCCTTTTGATCGTTTTCAACGCCAGTAACGAATACGCCTTCTTTTGCAAGTAACGCTAAGTTAATAAGCGCTTTACGAGCTTCGGCAAAACGAACAGAGCTGTTTTCGTATTTAACGATTGTTCCCGAATAAATTAGGTCGGATACTGCGCGTTGAATATCAGCAAAAGAATGCCCTGCTTCTTCGTAAGCCTTTTTTAAATCGTAAATAATTTCATAATCTTCATTACCATCACGGATAGCTTCTAATCTAATGCTTGGAATAGGTCCGTCAATGCCGTAAGGAGCACCTGGATAGAATAAATATCCGTCGCCGTTAGATTTTGGATAACGATCCGCTCTACCAGTATAATAATCGTCAATAGGCGAATATTTAGTGCCATCGTATTGTGCATATACGGTCATCGACCAGTATAGATTACCAACAACATCGTATTCACCCATCATCCAACCAACAGATCTTGCAGATACAAGAGTATCATCTGTGTGGTAACTTGGATATGGTGGCATAGGACCTGAACAACCGTACCACCAACGACCTTTAGTTTGATCATCGTAAAGAGCGCGATCAGCTTCAGTGTGCCATGATGAGAAGAATGGACAGTACGTATCTATCTTCGCCGCGTTAGTTTCGTCATTTCTTTGATAGTTTATTGTAATAATATATGGTATTTTTCTAACACATTCTTTTAGTTCGTTAATAAATTCAGGGGTTGAACCAGATAACGCACCAATTTTGCTTATTGCTTGATTGATACCATTGTTAAATTCTGTAGTTTCTTTCGTAACGTCTTCTAATTGATAAACCTTTGGTTCATCTTTACCCTTTACTATAACGCGCTCTAAAAGATTGTAGTTAATTTCAATACTCTTTTTAGCAAGTGCAGTAAGGAAGTTAGATAAATTAACACCTCTTCTCCAAGTTGATGGAACTGAAACGGTAGAAAGTCCGTGGTTAACAACAAGATCCGCAATTTCTTCAATTGTTTGATTTAAGCTTTCTTCGGTTGGCATAGTCGTCATCATAACCGAATGTGGAGCAAGACGATATTTTATCATCTCTTCAACGTAAGTACGCCAAATATTTTGAGTTCCGTCTAATTCGCCTAAATATTGAGTAAAGCCTAAACCAAAGTAAGACATACTTCTTGTTTCTTGGCTAACGGTTAAATCATAAACGGTAAGTGAAATAGGAACTATTTTTTGCTTTCCGTCATAAGTGATTTTTAAGTTACCGCTATACTCGCCTGCTTCTTGACTTACAGGAACGTTAAAAGTTAGATAAACACCTTGGTTGTTGCCTGCTTTTATCTTATTCTCTTCAAACTCAATCGCTGTTGCAAGTGGTAAAAGAGCATCTGGATATTGCCCTGCAACCGGATTATTTTGGTTGAAGTACGCTTCTTCAATATTCATATATTTTTGATGATATAAAGAAACGTTTTCTTTTTTAAATAGGTTACCAGAAGTGCTTTCAAGATCAGCAATTACTTCAACGTTGTAAGAATTAACGTTTTTAGTCGCTGTTAAAATTACTTGCGCGCCTTCGTATTCACCTTTTAGGGCTTCAACTTTTACGTGCGCAGGCATGCGAACGTCGTCATAGATATCCGTTCTATCTTGAAGAACCTTTTCGGTTGCATAAGTAGTCCAAATTTCAACGTCACCATCAGAATTGGCAGCGTATTTTTTCATACTATCATCCCTACTGTCGTTAGTGGCAGTAGAAGTTCCAGTGCATGCCGATAGCACCATTAACAACGACAATAATAAAGTCGCTATTCTTTTTTTCATACAATATCTCCTTTAAGGTTTTAATTAATTATTGTAAGCCGGCTTGTCTTAAGCAGTTTTTCCAAACTGCGTTATTGTTTTCAGTCCAGTATTTATATTCTCTTTCAAAACACATTTCTGCAACGCATGAATAATCACCTGCAGATTTACCAGTTGTAAAGTCTTCAAATGGTACGCCTGATGAGAATGGTGAAAGGTTACCATATTTTACTAAAATGAACGAGCTTTGCGCAGGTAAAATATTAACGTTTTGGCTTACAAAACGATCAATAATACCTTGATACATAGGTGAAATAGTTGCATATAAACTTGGGTTCTTTTCCTTTAAGTTATATTCAAAAGGTAAAGTTGCGCCGTTAGTTGCTCTAATATAAATTTCTTGAGCTTTATCGGTTGCCATATAACGTAAAAAGTCAACTGCAGGGTCTTTACCTACTGCGGTAGAAGGAATACAAGCATTGTGACCAGGGCCGATTGAGTAAACAACTTCTCTTGCTTCTTTAACGATAGCAAAATCTTCTGCGGTTACGCCTGCATAGCTTGTTTCACCAGCGTCGATTGCTTCAACAACTGCTGAAAGCATTTGGTCGTTTGTGATAGAAGGTGTTTTATTGATAATAGCACTAATAACTGGCATGCTCATTAATTTTACTGTATCTGCATGACCATTCAATTTAATTAAACCTTCACGGAAAGATTTTAATTCGTTATCTACCCAGTCACCATTTGACATAAATAATGCGTTGCCTACTAAAACTCTGTTTTGAGTATCTCTATAAACTTCACTACCCTTGTTAGGATTTACCCAGGTAATACCATTATCTTTGTGTAAAATTTGTTCAATAACTGCTAAAGCTTCGTAAATACCTTGTTGTTTAAAGATTGCAGGTGAACGAGATTCAGTATTAGAGTCGATACCGTTATAGAAGTTAACGTATTCTTCAGAAGTTTGGTATTGTGCCCACCAAGTATAGAACATATAGTTAACGTAAGTAGATGCACCGTACGTTGCAAAAGTAGTGGTTTGGCTATAAACTGAATCCGTAGGGCGATTTTTAACTGTGTTCATAATGTGTAAAAGTTCATCAGTTGTTTTAGGAACTTCAAAACCAAGAGCGTTTAACTTAGTTTCATTATACATAATACCAGTCATACCGCTAGCCCAGTTTACTTGATAATAGCTTGGTGCAGTTACAACGTCACCTTTACCACGATACATAGCAGAATCAAGATAGCTATCTAAAAGTTTGTCCTTATAAAGAACTGATTCGCCTGGAACTTGAGAATTATATACTACTTCAGTTAAATCAAGAACGTTATAGTCAGGGCCAATTTTACCTTCTAAACCCGAGCCCATTACGATATCGTACTTGTTTACGCTTGTAGAAGCTTCTAATAATTCAGAAGCGTGAGTAGCAAGCTCATCGTGTTCTACACGAGCTTTGTTTTCAATTCCTGGATATTTTTCTTGTACCCATGGTTCTTGAACGAAAGCAGCTAAAATGTCTTCTGCCCATTGATAACCGTAACCTGCATTGTAAACGTAAATTTCTAACTTGTTAGTATCATTAGGATCGATAGCAGGTTGTCCACCACCGCTCTTGCAACCTACAAGAGAACCAAACATGGCTACACAAGATAGAATTACTGATAAGAAAAGTGCACTTTTTTTAAACATATTTTTTCCTCCAAAATATATTTTATTTTTTTATTTTTTATTTAATTTTGCCACAATCAATATATTTATAGTAGCAAAATTTAAATCAACTTAAACTTTCAAATTAACCTTTCAAACCGCCTACTGTGAAATTCGACATTACTTTATCTGAAAAAGTAATAAAGACCACTAGCACGGGAATAATTGAAATAAACAACGCTGCATAATAGGCAGGTATGTTTCCTAAACGCGGTAAAGTTTGAGACACACCGAATAAACCGCTTGCAAGGGTTGGCCAATCGGGATTATATAACAATACGTCTAAGTATGAGTTCCACGCCGAAATGCCGTTAACCAAAGCTAACGCGCCAACTGCAGGTATTGCCATAGGTAACATTATTCTAAAGAATATGACAAAGTGTCCGCCACCGTCAACAAGCACCGCTTCTGCGTATTCCCAAGAAATGTTTTTAAAGAAAGCGTATAGCACCAAGAAACTCATTCCACCGGGAACGAAACTCGTAGTCATATTTAAAAGTGGCCCTTTGTTATATAACTTCAAGTCGGCAATTAGTTGCATAAACGCACCCGTAGTTCCCATAATAGGAATGGTCATTGCGAAAATAATAACGCCATAATAAACGTTTTTTAACTTGAAATTATATTTCGAAACTGCGTAGGCAACGCATGCATTTGCAAATAACGGACACACTGTTGCAATTGCCGTGTACCATAAGCTGTTAACCACTAATCCAATGAAGTTAGTATCGCGGTATTCTAATTTACTAAAAGCTACCCCATAGTTCTCAAACACTAGTTTTTCAGGTAAACTAAAAGGCATATTTAGTGCTATCTTAAGGTCATACATGGTTGAATCTTCTAAACTATACATAATAAGTATTAAAAAAGAAGCAAACATTGTAAGAGCGTATAATGTAAACAATACGAACACAAAGCCAAAAAGTATATTTTGTTTTAGGTTTCCTTTTACAAATAAACCACTTCTTCTTGATTTTTTAATTTTTAATTGATTCTTCATATTAGTATTCCACCACCGGTATTTTTTCAGTTAACCAACGAATAAACAATATTACTGGAACCCAAACTACTGTAAAGATTAAACCTGTAGCACTAACCAACCCGTAGTTTTGAGTACCACCCATTGTTCCAAACGCACCTACACCGTAAACCTGTTTATAAATCCAAAAGCTTAAAGTTGCCGTTTCGTATTCACCGCTAGGAGCAAAAAGTAAAATAGGACCACTTGAAGTAAGTAAGTTAGTAAAGGTTAAAAGCACCATTGTTGAAAGTGTTGGCCATATAAGTGGTAATATTATTTGAAACAACTCTCTAGTTGGGCTACAGCCGTCAAGTTCCGCCGCCTCTAAAACCGAAACTGGAACACGAGCCATTGCGCTACCTACTAAAACGATGGTTGTTCCTGCACCCGTCCAAATCGAATATATTAAAATAGCGTTAGTCGCCGTTGCCGGGTCGTTTAAATAACCCGAAGATGGAACAGACTTTCCAAAAAGATTTAAAATACTATCTAAAACGCCGTACGGTCTAATAACCAAGTTATAAACACAAACTAAAACAACGCCCGTTAAAAGAACCGGCATAAAGAACATTATTCTAAAAAATTTATGAAAACGAATTTTTTTAAATAAAAAATACGCTATTATTACAGCTACCGGAAAGTTAATAAACGCCCCTACCATCCAATATTTTAAAGTATTTTTAAGAGCAAGCCCTATATTCGTACCGTATGGACTATTAAATGACTGCCAAAACAACTCGAAATTGATTAAGTCCCACTTACCTTCTTGATTTTGAAAGGCCATAGTGAAAGCACTAAAGTTAACGTATAGCCAAAAAATAAGCCACGAAATTGTAGGAATAGCTAATATAGCAACAAGGAAAAACGTTTGTTCCCTTTTTATTCCACTTTTTTTCAAATTAGTCTTTTGCATATTTGCGATATATACTCTCCCCTATTATTTCAATGTCATTATAACACAAAAAAAAATTAAAGAAAATGTATAAATTCATCGATAATTTATATTTTCTTATGATTATGGTAAAAATGTTGACAAAAATCAATTATGGTGCTATACTAATTTTATGAGTTACAAACATAAAACCTTAGAAGCAACGGTTGTAAATAACGTTTGCCAAATTACAAAACTTTATAGCACATATTCCTATTTCCATTCGCAAGATTTTGCATTTTCCGGCGAATATCACGATACATGGGAATTAGTTTACGTTTATTCTGGTAGCGTTATTATCGAAACGCCCGAATATAAATTTACGCTTAACAAAAATCAGGCATTTTTACACTCTCCAAACGAACGACACAAAATACGGTCAAATAACGTTTGTTGTAGTTTATTCATCTTTAGTTTCGACTGCTTGTGCGATAACATCGACCTCATAGCCCATAAGCCCCTAAAAATTTCGCCGGCAATATCAAATTACTTAATCGTTGCCATTGAGGAAGGCTTAACCTATTTATCAGGTAAAAATAATATTCCCGAAAAAAATCAACCCGTTAAATTTGGTGGCGGTCAGGTACTAAAAAATATGCTTGAACTTTCGCTAATATCTTTAATTCGATTAAATTCCTTTTCCGACACGAATAGCGCGCAAAAGAAAAGAGTCACCAGTAATAATAAAATCGTTGATATCGTTATCGATTATTTTAAGAAAAATATTCAAAACAAGATACTGCTCGACGACCTTGCCACTATTTCAGGCTATAGCGTTTCGCATCTATCTGCAATCTTCCAAAAAGAAATAGGAATTTCGATGAAAGCTTATTTTAATAGAATGCGCATAGATACTGCAAAAGAATTACTATCAAAGCAATCGATGTCTATTCAACAAATAAGTGATTATCTTAACTTTGATAGCGTGCAGTATTTTTCGTTAAGGTTTAAAAAAGAAACTGGTCTTACGCCTTCACAATACGCAAACTATTTTAAATCACAAACTTCTTATCACGACGTTTAATATTTACATTCGTTTTTAAAATCCGCCTAAATTATTTGGCGGATTTTTTTATACAAAGTAAGGAATAAAAATTTTTTAATCGATTAGTTGTTCTTGTCCGCCAACAAAAACGTTAGTAACCATTATATCCTTATCAAAAACTATTATATCGGCGTCTTTACCACTCGCAATTACGCCCTTGTTTAAACCCATCAATTTTGCCGGCACTTCAGTTAGCATTTTTACTGCTACCGCAATATCAAAACCGCAAGAATTCACAAGCGTTTGAATAAGTTTGTTGGCAGTTGCAACACTTCCTGCAAAAGCGCTTCTATCTTTAAGCTTGCACACCCCGTCTTCAACTATAAATTCAGTTCCACTCATAACGCCTTGCTTTATATCAGTCCCTGCAATTTCAAGGCTATCGGTAATTAAAATAACCTTATCCGTACCCTTAATCTTAATTATCATATTTATCAAATCGGGTGGAAGGTGTTTTCCGTCAGCTATAATTTCAACGTATAGCTCATCTCTTAAATATGCGCTTTCTATAACACCGAGCGAGCGAAAACCAAACTCTCTAGTTACAGTAGAAGTGCAAGAATATAAATGAGTTATAAGATTGCACCCGTTTTCAATAGCCACTTGCATGTCCTTATACTTAGCGTCGGTATGCCCGGCAGAAGCAATAATATTGTGTTCGGTAAGATATTTACAAAACTCGCCGTTTACATCGTTTTCGGGCGCATAGCTCCAACGCGCGATAGCGCTTCCGTGCTCTTCAATTAGGCTTTCATAATCTTCTTTTATTGGCGGGGTAATAAATAGCGGACATTGAGCTCCTGCTTGTTTAGAAGAAAGATATGGTCCTTCTAAATGCGCTCCTAAAATATTGCCCTTTGTTTTGCCCATTGCATTTTGAATATCTATTACGGCCTTTTTCATAGTTTTAAACTCGCCCGCCGAAATAGTTGGCATGATACTTGTAGTTCCGTGAGCCAAATGAAAATCACAAGCTTTGATAACTTGTTCTTCATCGGTATTTATAAACGGATATCCACCCGCTCCGTGCGTGTGAATATCTATAAACCCTGCACTAACGTACTTGCCCGTAAAATCATAACTTTTATCGGTAGGCTTATTTTCTTTGCTTACTTCAACTATCTTGCCCTTTTCTACGTACACGTAGCCATCAAAAAGGCTTTCGTTTATAATGATTTTGTCACTTTTTATAGCTATCATAATAATTTTGAACTCTCGTTATCCAAATATAATTTAGCGTTGTTATGCGTTCTTAATATACTTGCAGGACAATGCTCGTCAATACTGCCGTTAAGAGTTTCATACACGGCGTTTGCCTTAGTTTGTGCAGGAACTATACAAAATAAGTAGGGCGCGCGAACGAGCGTAGGAACGGTTAAAGTGATTGCGTGCGTTGGCACTTTATCAATACTTGCAAAGCACCCGTCGTTCACTTGTTGTTGACGGCACTTTTCATCAAGTTTTACAGGTTTAACCGTTTTTATATCCTTAAAATCGGCAACCGGTGGGTCGTTAAAGGCAATATGTCCGTTTTCGCCTATGCCCATAATAACTATATCGGTAGGATTATCGTTTAAAATCTTACCGTATCTATCCGCTTCAGCATCAGGATTTTTTGCCGTAACGTCTATGTAGTTAACGCTTTTAAAGGGTGCTAATCCAAAAATATGCTCTTTTAAAAAATTACCAAAGCATTGTGGAGCGTTTTTATCAAGACCTATATACTCGTCCATGTGGTAAGCATTAACGCGATTCCACTCGATTTCTTTGTCTTCGGCTAAAGCCTTAAGAACGTCGTTTTGAGATGGTGCTGCCGCAAAAATCATATTAATTTCGGGTTTTTTAGCTAAAAGGTCGGCAATTTTTGCCTTAATATCTTTTGCAGCCGCTTCGCCCATAAGCACTCTATTTTCATAAATTTCTACCGAAAGTTTATCTACTTTATAAGATGATTTCATAATAACCCCTTTAGTTTTTCTACGGCGTCTGTAAAAGCCGTTTGTTGATTTTCGTATTTATATGGATTTTCAAAAGTTTTACCAACTAACGCGTTTAAACCGCTAAACGTTTGCAAGTGAGGTTCAAGCGTTATAAAAGTGTCTTTTGCTCTACTTTGTTTATACTCGTTTAAAATTTCTTTGATTTGAGCTTCACCCTTGCCTGCAGGAACTATTGCCCCTGCGTATAGCGCGTCTTTAATATGAAAATACTCGATGTACTCTTTTAAAAGATTATACGCTTGCATAGGATTATATCCGTCTAAAACGAAGTTGCCCATATCTAACACGCATTTTAATTTACCGTTAAAATACTTTAGTAATTCCAAACATTTTTCTGGGTTTTCTCCGTAAATAAGCGCTTCGTTTTCGTGACATAAAGTTACGCCATAGCTATCAGCTAAATTCAAAAGTTGACCTATAGCGTCGTAAACCTGCTCTTTACATTGCTCTCTGCTTTTACCTTCGGGAAGATAAAAGGAAAATGCACGAATATTTTTAGCACCAAGGAAGTTAGCCGTTTCAAACACACGTTTTGCTATTTCTAAATGTCCGTCGATATCGCCATCGATTTTAATTTTTCCCAAAGGCGAACCAATAGAAGATACCTTTATTTGATAATCGTTTAGCACGATTTTTGCTTCAAGCACTTCTTGTTTTGTAAGCGTTGAAATGTTTTTGCCATTAACGCCCCTAATTTCCATATATTGAATACCAAATTCGTTTAAAGCTTGGCATTGCTCTTTTAGTCCATCTGCATACTCATCAGAAAATGCCGATAAAATCAAATTAGCCATTACGCAATTCTCCTAATCTATTTCTCCTAATCTATATCATATAATTACGCACACGCGCTACTATAGTTATTATGGTTATACGTGCGCGCGAAAATTTGCTTAAATTTTAACTTCTTCGCCGTTAGAGCGATATACAGCAAGCACCATTAAAAGCACCTTTTTTGCTTCTTCAAATCCGATAGAGAATTTTTCGCCCGTTTGCAAACAATGATAAAAATTCTTTACTAAATCAAAGTGCCCCGTGCCCCAAACTTCTTTACCTACAACTGGGTAATCTCCCCTTTTGGTAATCAAGTTGCCGTTGATTGAAATATTATTATCCGAAAGTTCGATAGTAGTACAACCCGTGCGGAAAGTATAATGTACGTGAAAACTAAAGCTTGCCGCGTTGGTTGCATTTACTACTATTTTTCCGCCGTTTTTCATTTTAAACAAACAAAAAGCAGTATCTTCCACTTCAATTTGGTCTTTTAAACTTACGTTTGACACTTGAGCAAGCACGCTTTCGGGCATTCCGCATATCCATTGCAATAAATCTAAGCCGTGAATAGCTTGGTTTATCATAACTCCGCCACCTTCCTGCTCCCAAGTACCGCGCCACTCAGATTGAGCGTAATAACCAGCCGAACGTTGCCAAATTAACGTTGAACTTGCACAGTCGATTTGTTTATCCTTTAGATAATCCTTAATATATAAAGCAGAATTATTAAAACGCGTTTGAAAGCATACGCCTAACTGACGCGAACTATTTTTAACAGCTTCTTCAACTTCGCTAAGTTGTTTTAAATTGATAGCAATCGGCTTTTCGCAAAGCACGTTAATATCACGCTTTAACGCCTTACAAGTCATTTCCGCGTGTAAATAATGTGGGGTACAAATATGAACCGCATCTAAATTTTCGCTATCTAACATTTGGTCGTAATCGCCATAAATTTTAGCATCTAAGTTATACTGCTCGTTTGCGCGTTTACATTTTTCAGTTTGTACGTCGCAAAGAGCAACTATTTTTTGACCGCTTACAAGTAGCGCGCTTATATGCGCAGAAGAGATTGCCCCTAATCCTACTATTCCAACTTTCATTTCAATTCACACCGTTTTTTAATATATTTTTTTGGATTTTTCACAAAGAATAATTTATAAATCACTCTTTGTTTATTTAGTATCGCTTATTTTTGTATTTCAATGCGCTTACCCGTAGTAAAAGATTGGTAAATCGCGTTCATAAAAAACACAGGCAAAATCAATTCTTCGTAAGTGTGAGCCATTTTCCCGTTACGCAACATATCGGCAAATTCTTCGCATTCGTGGCGATAAGTAAGCGAAATATCAATATTTCTTGAATATACCCCACTATTGTTAACTATTTGTCCAAAATAAACGTAGCTATTACCAACGAATTGTAATGATATGGTATAATTTTCATACTCAACCATCGCTATAACGTTGTCGTTAAACTCTTTTGCCGTTACAGCTATAGGATTTTTGCCAAATACGCGCAAGCACATTTCGGTAAGGTGCGATGAATAGAAGAAAAATCCACCGTATTCGTTTTTCATATTAACAGGAGCAACCAACGTTCCGCCACGAACTGCTTTAGGGTCGGTTTTTACCGCATTTTCAAGCATTAAAACGTCGTACGCGCTTTTTACCGACGAACCGCCAACCATTAGCGAACCAGTTTGTTTAGCTAAATCAACCAACTGTTTAGCTTCTTCAATATCTACGGTAAAAGGCTTATCTATAAACAAAGGTTTTCCTGCCTTTACAAAAGGCATAGCGTAACCGGCATGATACTTTCCGTCACGGCAAGTAATCATTACCGCGTCAACCCTTTTTGCCATTTCGTTGGCGTCGTTTATAATTTCAACACCGTATTTTTCTTGTAAAGCTTTATTTGATTCTTCGTACATTCCCCCAACGCAAACAACTTCGATATCTGAATATAAAGGGTCGTTTTTAAATATTTCCATAAACGCAGAAGCGTGGGTGTTTTCAGTTCCTATAATTCCTACTTTAAACATAATTTTCTCCTTAAAATTTAACGGTTAAAGGATTATCCGCGTGTACCTTTTCAATAACACTAATAACCTGCTTATATTCGTCGGCGGTATAGCGTAAAGGCCTACCTTCGGTTAAAGCAAAGTACATATCTTTATAAAATTCTTGAGTTCCAACGTCAAAAGCAGTACCGTCGAAAGTTCCTTCTTCTTCGTGGGTAATTAGTTTTTCCGAGCAATATAATGGATTGCCTTCTGCATCTTGTAAAAATTCTGCAACGCAAGGACGCTCTGGATTTTCGCCAGGAATAACGTATTTCATCTTATACTTGCTAACCGTTGCTTTGCAAGTTCCGCGTGAGCCTTGAAGTTTTACGTTATAATCACAATAAGCATCGGTGTTATTAATTTCTATATCAATAACGGGTTTATTCGGTGCTTTCATAATAATTTTTACAAAGTCATCTGAATCCCCACTTGACATTTCAGTAGTTGAATGCGTTGAGAATACAACTTCGGCGTTTTTGTCAAAATCTAAAAGACCAACCGCAATACCGATAGGGTGAGGACCTGTATTATAACTGTTTCCGCCCATCATTTTTTGTAAGGTTTGCCAATCCCAACGGCGAGAAAAGCCGTTAAAACGTATGCTTACTTGTTGAATTTCGCCAATTTTACCGCTATGCATCAACTCTTTTGTAAACTCGTAGTAAGGAGCAAAGAAAGTTTGTTGAAAAACAGTTAACAATAAATTATTTTTCTTTGCTAAGTTAATTAAGGTATTGCATTCGTATGTGTTACGGCAAAATGGCTTTTCAACTAAAACGTTAAAGCCGTGCTCTAATAAATCTTTAGTAGTATCAAAATGCATATATGAATATGATGCGTTAATAACTACGTCAATATCCTTTTTATCAAACAGTTTTTTATAATCGTCAAAAACTTCACAACCAGGATATCGATTTTTTGAAATTTCACGGCGACGAGCATCCGCATCAACTACGTATTTTACGTTGTAATATTCGTTTTTATCACTAACGTAATATACACCGTGAATATCTTTACCGCTTCTTCCTTGCCCAATAATTGCTAAATTAAGTTTTTTCATATTTTCTCCTTATTTACAATAAACACGTAAAGGTGCTTATAGCTTTTATAATTTAATTAAATTATACATAATAATATTTGCAATTTCAATTGCAATATGTTATAATTATATTGCAAATAATCATATTTTTGAGGTTATTATGGCACAGACAATATTTTACGATTATGTGAAGTTTGATTTTCTTTTGTACAAGCACTCAAAAACACACTCTAAAAGTTTAACCAACTTTACGTCGCACGCACACGCGGGGCACGAAATTTTATACGTTGTTGAAGGAACGCCAACTTGCGGGTATGAAGGAAATTCAATCCACTTAAAACCAGGCGATTTATTGATCATTCCACCTGGTCTATATCATTTTTTGCAAGTTGCACCGGGCGATACCTACGAAAGAATTAATTTAGTTATTTTTCAAAACAAATTTAATGGAAACGTCAATTTAAACAAGGTGTTGCTATTATTTGATAAGCATAAGATTTTACAGCGCCAATTAGAAGAATTGGCCTATTATTACGAGCATTGCAACGAAGAAAATCGAGAAGAAATTTTTGAAATTAAAACGCGAGAATTAATTTTTACAATCAATCACTTAATACCACACGATAATAATTTGCAAGATTCTACCGAACACACCTCTTTAAAAGGAGTTCTTCAATACATAAACGCAAACATTAGAAAAAACATTACCGTATTAGATATTTCTAATAATTGTTTTTTAAGCGAAGGACATATTTTTCATTTGTTTAAAGAGAAACTAAACACTACCCCAATGCACTATATAAAAACAAAAAAAATGCTTTTGGCTCAAAGCTTAATTTCTTCTACAAATAAAAAGGAAGCAATCACCGCTATTGCTCAAGATTTAGGTTATAACGATTATTCAGTTTTTTATCGTAACTACGTCAGCTTTTTCAATCGAAAACCAAGCGACGATTTACAAAAAGATTAACAATTAGTTTTTGTCACATCAGTTTGATTTTTTAAACAAAAAAAGGTAGTTTTCTTTTTTTAAGATAACTACCTTTTTATTATTCTTTTATTTAATTTTAGTGTAATTTCAATAGTAAGTATTAACTATTTTTTACAAAAATGTGCCCCTATAACGCGATTAAAGGCCCTTTAATAAATTAAAATTTATAAATTAATTTTAAAACTTATCGAAGAAAACCATAATATCACGTCATCTGTTTTAACAAGTATTCCGTGTTCATTATCCACCATCAAGCCCACGTCTTCAACTGATTGCGCTTGCTCTACTTTTTCTTTTATACATTCTATCAAATCATTATCTTGTGTTAGTTTTAATTTTTTGATTACTCTTTTTTTGGCTCTTTCGTTTTCAAAATGCCACTTATCCACGTTTGCTAATATTTTTTCTTTTAACTTTTCTGTAGAATTGTTTTCAGTTAAAAATTCAAAAATATCTTTCGCCTTGTTAAATTTATTATATTGCACGTAAATTTGATAATTGCCAAGTGTTAACGCAAACTTACTTCTTACCCCGTCACCTACTGGGATTATTGCATAATTAATACCTTCGTTTTTGAAACATTCAATAATCATTTTACCAAAGTTTTCACTAACCGTTGTTAAAAAACAAAAATCATCATCCCTTACCTTTCTAAGTTGTTCTATTCCGCAAGATAAGCAACTATTCTCATCGTAAACTGAATGACATTTCTCGCAATAATACATATACCCCCCTTGTATGCAACATTATCGTCAACTGTAAAACAAAAAGTTTTTATTTTATCCCCTTACTCAAACAAAATAATTAAATATAGGTTATATTAACTAATAGCTTTTTAAACGTGTTCTTCGCGTACTATACGCTTGCCGTCAACCTGCTCGCCACAAATATAGACACCATTTTTTAGTGGAAGGCGGAAACGTACGTTCCATTTTTTTGGCCAAACAGGGAACGCAGTATAATCCTTGCCGTTCGTTTGTAATAACATAAATATCAAACAAAGCGAAGTCATGCCACCGTGATCTTGGTCGGGCGTTTCATCAAAATTAGGCCCAAAAAAGGCAGGAAATATTGCGCGCGCGTCCTTCATAGCGCTTTGGCGAATTAAATGTGCCACCGCCTCATCTTCAAGCCCTAACAACGCAGCGTCAACAGGGTCCTGACTCCAACCGCCTTTATGGCGATTAACGCGTCTATTATAGGTGCGACGAGCTACGTCTAACCCGTCTTTATTAAGTCCGTATAATTCAAACGGAAAAACTGCATACAACTCTGGATTCTCTGAGTTATTTGTCTGCTTAAGTATCTTAATTTCGCACGGCGCTAACACAGCCCCATCTTTAGATTCTTCAAAAGGTAAATTTGGAATTGCAGGGAGAATACTGTCAAGCACTGCTTTTAAAGATGGATAAAGACTTTGCATAGAATTTAGTTTTTCACAAACTGCCTTTAATCCCGCTATGTTAGGCGCATCATTCACGCACATTTGCCAAGTTTCAAGCGCAGAAACCGGATTCATAACCAATTTTCCGTTATTTTTATCAAAATGACGATCAAAAAATAACAACGTTTTTTCAATAAATAAAAGCATTTGCTCTTTACGAGAGATATCACCCGAAAGTTCTAAATATTTTAACATCATATACGATAGTTCTAACATTCCGTTGTAATGATATCTAATAAAGCCGTTACAAGGCTCACCGCGTCGCAATGCTCGTCCGCTATTGCACTCACGAACACCATTTTCATTAACAAAACCGTAGTTAGCGTTAGCGTATAATCCAAAATGTGATACCGTTTCTGGAATTAAAATTCCATCATGCCCAAAATAATTTTCACATCTACTCTTCGCAATAGGCATCATATTAAGATAGGTATCAAAAAACGGAAGCATAGATTCATAATCGCCCATATATAGTAGATACCAATATGGTATGCGCGTATTTTGAAACCAGTATGGCGCGCCCCAACGGCGTGCATCATAATTTTCTGAGTATCCTTGCATCTTATCAGCAGTAAAGAGCGATCCGTTAAACTTAATAGGTGCATTCCCCCTATCCGCACAGCGAGTTAAATACCTTTGATATAAAAACGCGCGCGTTATACTCTCTGCTTGTTCGTCCCCAGAAACAAAAATATATGATTTACCCCAAAAGTTTCGCCAGCTTTGCACGTGCGTAGCATATCCTTTTTCAGTTGCAAAGCCATAACGCTCACAAAGAAGGTCTAAAGCATCTATAAATTCCGTAACGTTATTTGTATATTTACTTTCAACAAAAAAGGATGTATTTATTTGTGTAACGTTTTTAGAAATTAAACACTCGCCTTCGGCAATCATATCGTTTGAATATAAACCAACGCCAAAAGTAAGCCCAAGAAGGGGATCTTTTTCCCTTCCTAAATAAGCATCCATATGTTGATTTTTTAAGGAAAATTCATAACAACTTTGTTCGTTGCGATGAATTTGCGCAACACCGCCTTTTTTTGTGGCAGTAATTATGTCTGCACTTTCAACAATGCCACAATTAGATCCACTCATAAAATAATTAGAAAAATCACTATTAGGATCAATAACTTGATTGCGGTAATTTATAAGTTTTGCCGATACCTTAACAGGTTGCTCTGTGTTTAAAATCACTCTTACACAAGGAGCAAACGCATCGGCATAAATTTTTAATCTATTATTACCATTAAAAACATCTAACACGCCATCAGCAATATTTAAACAAAATTGCGCGCCACCAATAAAAGGCGAAGGCAAAATCGATAATTCTATATGAGCTACTTTTAATAAACGGCTCAATTCACTCCACGCGTTTGATTTAGAAATCAAAAAATGAATTTTTCCGTCATCTGTTAACCAAACGTTAGCGCCAATATCTCCGTTACCAACGGGTAAGGATTGCATAGCGTTATCCATCACACCAAAGTAATGAAATGAATAATCGGTTATCAATTTTCCGCTCATAAGTTTTCTCCTATCTAAATTCTATTCGATTTAAAATATGTTAAAATTATCGCATATTACACTAACCATTGAGTAATAGATGCTTCACCATCGTTGATGAATATCTCTACAGTATTAAAATCGTGAATAATTTCTACTTTATCCACCTTTTTAACACCATTATATTCTTTCATATCTTTACATAAAACTGGCGCACCGTTTTTGCCGAATACCGTTATTATATCACCATCTACTTTCATGTATTCACTTTGCGGTTTTAAAAGATGACGGGCACTTTGTACAGGATAATTATATACTTTTCCGTTTTTTAATGATAATTCTCGAACGATACACATCATTCCCGTTCTAGTTGCATACTCATTCGTTCTAGGTTTTCCCCAATTCCACATCCAGCCAATTGCCAAAGTTCTATCTGGCACGTTTGCGAACGTTTGCATAGCATACAACTCGTTACCCGCATCTACTATATATTCTTCACCTTCAGGCGTAAAAGTTTTACCATCAAACCTGCCAACGATAAAAATTTCTTTACTATGCAGTTGAGAAGAAAATTTTAATACCCATTTATCTTGTAAAGGGAAAAAATCTGGGCATTCCAAGGTTCTAGAAGACGGAAACTCGTATTTCGTACTTACATAAAACTCGTCAAGATACGACCAGTCGAAAAGATTATCCGAAACAAATGAAAGAATTGACCCCCTACCGTTAAATTCCGTACCGATTAGCATATAATATTTACCGCAGTATTCAAATACTTTTGGGTCGCGAAAATTATCGTTATTTCCAAGCGGAGAATTTGCGATTACGGGATTTTTTTCATAGCGGAAAAAAGTTTTTCCATCATCCGTGTAGGCAATAGATACCGTTTGCCCGCGTGTTGAAGAAGCAGAAGTATAAAAAAGGTATAACATTTCATTTTTAACTATAGCAGAGCCCGACCAACAACCTACGTCTTCCCAGTAGTTTTCACTTTTTATTGCAACGTTTAACTCATTCCAACGTAGCAGATCGTCAGAAACCGCATGTCCCCACCACGTTTGCGATTTTATGCCGTTTTCACGATATTGAAAAAATATATGATAACGCCCTTTAAAAAAAACACAACCGTTAGGATCGTTCATCCAACCTTTTTTTTGTTCAAAATGATATAAAAATCCACTCATTCTATTTTACTTTTTATACAATGGCCCGTAAGCTGCGCAAGCGCGGTAATCTTGTCCTTCTTTATCCATACCGAAAGCATTCCAAGCAGCGGGACGATATATATCGTCTAACGGTACGTTGTGCATACATACGGGGATTCTTAACATTGAACACATTGTAATTAAGTCTGCACCGATATGTCCGTAAGAGATCGCGCCGTGATTTGCACCCCAATTTTGCATTACTTCATAAGCTGTTTTAAACGGACTTCCTTCCTTTCCGTCACAACGTGGAGCAAACCAAGTGCAAGGCCAAGTAGGGTTAGTTCTTTCCATTAAAGTATCTGATACATCATCGGGAAGTTTAACAGTCCACCCTTCAGCTATTTGCATTACAGGGCCTAACCCTTTAATAAGATTTAATCTAATCATTGTACAAGGCATTTCAGCTTTTGTGGTATAGTGGCTTGAAAATCCACCGCCACGGAAGTTATCAAAGCCTGCTTCGCACCACACGGTAGCGTCGGTCATCTTTTTAATATCTTCTTCGGTTACTTCCCACCATCTCTTCATTGTAGCGTTGCCCTTTTCATCTACACATTCACCGCAAGCATCAAGACAGGCTGCGCCAGAGTTAAGAAGATGAATAATGCCATCTGATTCTTTTGCCTTTCCTTCAAGCTCGTAGCCTGTTACACGCTTTGTAGCATCTCCTGACCAGTAAGTTCTAACGTCTGCAAAGATTTGCGCTCTATGAGTAAGTAATCTCATAAACAACATACAAAGTCCGTTTAAAACATCATTTTCAGTTGCTAACGTAAAGGGTTCTCTTGCGCCCTCGTAGTCAAATGATGAAGACAAAAGTGCTTCTGGATAGTCACAGTTTGGCCAGTGATCAGTCCATTGTCTTTGACCTTGGAATCCCCCCGCGATTGCGTTATGACCTACCTTTTCTTCTTCAAAACCATCGGGTAAATTTTTGTTACCTGCCATAAGGTCTTTGATTATACAGTACATTTTAACGGTAAATTCCCACTGCTTTTCTTTTTCTTCGTCGGTAAATTTAATTTTTCTTTCTTTACCTAAGAACTCTACTGTTTCGGGGTTGTCATCTCTACCCATTTTGCAGTGTTCTTTTGTCCATTTAAGTGCTTTTTGATATTCTTCTTCGTTATAGATACCTTCCTCCATACGACGAAGAATTTCAACTTCATCAACACTTTCTACTCTCATATCAAGGTATGATTCTATAAAGTCTTGGTCAATGATTGATCCTGCAATACCCATACATTGCGAACCGATTTGAAGGTATGATTTACCGCGCATGGTGGCAACTGCTACTGCCGCGCGACCAAAACGAAGCAATTTTTCTTTAACGTCTTCGGGAATGGTTTGTACTTGATCTCTATCTTGAACTTCGTGTCCGTAGATACCAAATGCAGGAAGTCCTTTTTGAGCATGACCTGCCAAAACGGCTGCTAAATATACTGCGCCCGGTCTTTCCGTTCCGTTAAAACCCCAAACTGCTTTAATTGTTGTTGGGTCCATATCCATAGTTTCAGAGCCGTAACACCAACAAGGGGTTACAGATAAAGTTATGCTTACGCCCTCTTTCTTAAACTTGTTTGCGCAAGCAGCAGCCTCTGGTACACGACCTATTGAAGTATCTGCCATTACTACTTTAACGGGTTCACCGTTAGAATAAAAAAGATTTTCTTCAAACAATTTTTTAGCTGCGTTTGCCATTGCCATAACTTGACCTTCTAAGCTTTCACGAAGCATCATAGGTCCACGTCTGCCATCTACAATCGGGCGAATTCCTATTACAGGATAATCGCCAACATATCTACTTTTTGCCATAATTAACCACCTTAAAATATTTTTTAAATTTTAATATAACTTACAACATTTTTGTTTCAGTATTTTCATTATATCATAATCACAAAGTTTTTTTCAACCAATTTTACTTTGTAAAATAAAAATCTAATTTAAAGTTCCGTTACGAGAAGTTTACAAGGTTATAGGTTGTTTAAATTAGTTATTAAAAATCAAACGGCGTTTTAAACTTTATAAAATCTAATCACGCAGTTTTATTCCGCATTATCAAGATTTTATCAAAAATAAGAAAAAATAGTTTATTTTATGTGTTTTTTAAATGAGTAAATATCCACCACTAAAGTGGTGGCTTTAGCTTAACCCCTAAAGGGGATGATAACGGCAAGTGCTTAAGCACTATCTTGACTCGCCTACCGCATCAAGCAAGCCGTTATCTTTTTTTATCTTTTATCTTTTTTGTTGC
>JAFWXT010000040.1 GCA_017522945.1 Clostridia bacterium | reverse complement strand
TCATTTCTTTGTTCGGGTGTGTATTTGTTGAATTTTTGTCCTTTTTTTGCCATAGAAAAAACCTCCTATGAAAATTATATCATAGAAGGTTTTTTAATTAACCTTTTTTATTTTGTGAACTAAATGGGGTTCACATCAAAATTGTCTTACCCTTTTAAAATGTTAGCGTATAAGTCGATTATTGATATTTTAGTCTATTTTTCTCTTGTTTTTAATAGAAAAGCGAAATATCAAAGATTTATGCTAAAATATCCTAAAAAATATAGAATTTATGCGGTTATTTTTAGTTAATCATTTGACAAATCTTTATATATAGTATAAAATATATATGGTAGAATTATACGTGGTAGTTTTTTTGATTGACTTTTTGTCTTTCAAAACTTACTTTGATATATTTTTATACGACAATTTAGGGAGATTTTAATTATGTATTCAAATTTTAGCTCCCTGTTTCTTGCAGGTGTTGTAACAACACCTATAGCTATTGTGATTGCCGTTGCTGCGGTTGTTATCGGCGCAGTATTAGGCGTGTTTATTGGTGGTAAGCTTATTCAAATTAAGCGCGACAAACAAATTGGCTCAGTTGAAAAAATTGTTGCGAAAATGAAAGAAGATGCCGAAAAAGAATGTAAACAACTTAAGAAAGACGCTATTTATGAAGCGAAGGAACAGGATCAAAAACTAAGAGAAAAGTTCGAAAGCGAATCGAGAGAGAAACGCCAAGAACTTCAAAAAATGGAACAACGTTTGGTTCAAAAAGATGAAGTTTTAAATAAGAAAGACGCTAATCTTTTAAAGAAAAACGAAGAAGTTGAAGAACAAAAACGCCATCTTGATGCAAAACTTACCGAAATTAAGGGCTTGCAAGAAAAGGTGGAAAAACAACACGAACTTATGGTTGCCGAACTTGAAAAAATTGCGCAACTTAGTAAGGATGAAGCAAAGGCTCAAATTATTGAAGCCGTTCAAGAAGAAGCGCGCCGTGATTGCGCTGTTACAGTTCGCCGTATTGAAGAAGAAGCTAAAGAAGAAGCCGATAAGAAGGCCAAAGATATCATTAGCCTTGCAATTCAACGTTGCTGTACAGACCACGCTTCTGAAATTAGCGTTTCGGTAGTTCCACTTCCTAACGACGATATGAAGGCGAGAATTATCGGCCGTGAAGGTAGAAATATTCGTGCTCTTGAAAATGCAACTGGTATCGAACTTGTTATTGACGATACACCTGAAGTTGTTATTTTATCGGGATTCGACCCTGTAAGACGCGAAGTTGCACGTTTATCGTTAGAAAAACTTATTGCCGACGGTAGAATTCACCCTGCAAGAATTGAAGAAACTGTTGAAAAAACGGCAAAAGAACTTGACCAAAAAATTAAAGAAGCAGGCGAAGCCGCTATGTTCGACTGCGGTTTGTTCGGTATTCATCCAGAACTTATTAAATTACTTGGTAGATTGCGTTATAGAACTAGTTACGGTCAAAACGTATTACAACACTCAATCGAAGTTGCTTATTTAGCAGGTCTTATGGCTCAAGAATTAGGGGTTGACGTTAACCTTGCTAAGCGTGGTGGTTTACTTCACGATATCGGTAAGGCAGTTGACCATGAAGTTGAGGGTACTCACATTCAAATAGGTACAGATCTTGCTAAAAAGTATAGAGAAAATAAAAACGTTGTTAACTGTATTCAAGCTCACCATGGTGACGTTGAACCAAGAACGATTGAAGCAGTTTTAGTTTCTGCAGCCGACGCTATTTCAGGCGCGCGCCCCGGCGCAAGACGCGAAACTAGCACAAACTACATCAAACGTTTAGAAGCTTTAGAAAATATAGCATCAGGATTTTCGGGCGTTGACAAGAGTTTTGCTATTCAAGCAGGTCGTGAAATTAGGGTTATCGTTAAGCCTGAACAAATCGACGACGCTAAAGCAATGTTCTTAGCTAAAGATATAGCTAAAAAGATTGAAAGCGAACTTGAATATCCAGGTCAAATTAAGGTTAACGTTATTCGTGAATCACGCGCTATCGAATACGCAAAATAAGCTTAAAATGAATAAATCGGGGTGTTTTCCACATGGGTGGTACGCCCCTTTTTTAACTTAGCGGTTGTTTTTACTACTAAAAGGTGATTTTATTTAAGGATTTTTATGAACAAGAATTTGCAAGAAAAAATTAAATTATTACCTAAAAACCCCGGCGTTTACGTAATGCTTGGGCAAAGTGGTGAAATTATTTACGTTGGTAAAGCTAAAAATTTAAAAAATCGCGTGTCGCAGTATTTTAACGCCGGCGTAAAAAACGATAAGGTTATGGCGATGGTTGCTTCGATTACCGATTTTTATTATATAATTACGGGCAGTGAAGCAGATGCTTTATCGCTTGAAAACAATCTTATCAAGAAAAATAAACCCAAATATAATATACTATTAAAGGATGATAAAACTTATCCGTATATAAAGGTTGATTTAAAAAAGCCCTTTCCACGCTTTGAAATAGTAAGAAGTATTCGCCGTGATGGAGCAAGATATTTCGGACCATTTATGGCGGGAATAAACGCTAAAGAAATTTTAGAAATTATTAATAGCGCTTTTTTACTTAGAAGTTGCAGTATGCAAATAAACGAAGGCTCGAAAAAGCGCGAATGCTTGCAGTACCATATTAAAAGATGTTTAGGGCCTTGCAATGGGCTTTGCACGCGCGACGAGTATATGCAAAAGGTACATTCGGCTATTGATTTCTTGTCTGGAAACGATGACGAAGCACAAGAAATTTTGCAAAAGAAAATGATGCAGTTTTCCGAAAACGAAGAGTTTGAACTTGCTCTTTCATACCGTGACAAAATTAAAAGCTTAAGCAAAATTCGCGAAAGAAAAATCACTTCGCTTAACCGCTTTATTTCTTGTGACGTTATAAGTATTGCAAGTGACAACATTCACTCGACAATCAACGTTTTAATTACGCGTGGTGGAAGAATGCAGGGTGGTAAGTATTTTGCATTTGAAGACGGCTCTGTTTCTTTAAACGATTGCTTAGAAGATTTTTTGGTTAGATTTTACGATAAAAACAATCAATTGCCCGATGAGATTATATTAAATCACGAACTTTTAGATACTTCTCTTTTAGAAGAATATTTTAAAAGTACTTACGGTAAGCGTGTTAATATTTCTTGTGCGAAGCAGGGTGTTAGAAAGCAACTTAGCGATATGGCGACCGTGAACGCTAAAGATTACTTGGAAAAATCCATTAGCAAGATTAAACATAAAGAAGATATGACCACTTCTGCATGTGAAAGGCTTAAAAAACTATTGAACCTAAAAAAATACCCCAAGCGTATGGAATGTTATGATATTTCAAACATTTCGGGCGTTGATAAAGTTGGTTCGATGGTTGTATTTATCGATGGGGTAAAAGCTTCAGAAGAGTATAGAAGATTTAGAATAAAAACTGTTGAAGGTGCAGACGATTACGCTTCGCATCAAGAGATGATGACTCGTAGGCTTCAAAAACTTGAAGAAGGCGACCAAAAATTTCCAACCCCCGATTTGATTATAATCGATGGTGGCAAGGGGCAACTTTCGGCTGTTAAAGAGATATTTGATAAGTTTAAAATTGATATTGATTTGATTTCGCTTGCCGAAAAGCAAGAAGAAATTTTTACTTTGCATAGCGATAATTCAATTATGCTTGAAAAAAGTGATTATTGCTTGCAACTTTTGCAAAGAATTAGGGATGAAGCGCATAGATTCGCTATTACTTATCACAGAACTTTAAGGCATAAACGCTCTTTTTATAGCGAGCTTAACCAAATACCCGGCATAGGTAAAAAGAAAATAAACGCCTTACTTGAGAGATTTGGTAGCGTTTACGAAATTTCAAATAAAAGTGTTGAGCAGTTACTTTCGGTTGAAGGAATTGGCGAAAAACACGCAAAAACTATATACGATTATTTTCATAAAAATAGCGATATAAATGATTAAAAAGGAGAAAAATAGTATGAAAAGTAAATTAAACGGCGAAGAAAAGAAAATTACCATACTTACTTGCGAGCAGTTTGCTAACGCTTTAAAACTTGAAACGATTTTTGAAGGATCTGGCGAAATTACAATTTGTACGGATAGCGTTAGTAGACCCGGTCTTCCCTTTGCAGGCTTTTTCGAGCATTTTGCCGAAGAACGCGTTCAAGTAATAGGTAACGTTGAAAATAACTTTTTAACCTGCCTTCCCGAGCAAAGAAAGATTGAAGTTTTAGATAGATTTTTCTCAAAAGGTATTCCTTGCTTAGTCGTTGCAAGAAATCTTGAAATTGACGATTATATTATTGAATTTGCAAAAAGATACGACGTTCCGCTATTTAGGTCGAAAAGAATTACTACCTATTTAATTTCACAGCTTAACGAATATCTTTTTAAAAGCTTAGCGCCAACAACTATTTTGCACGGCGTTATGCTTGATATTTTAGGGGTAGGCGTACTTATAACAGGTTCGGCTGGTATCGGTAAGAGTGAAACGGCGCTTGAACTTATTTCAAAGGGGCATCGCATCGTTGCCGACGACTCTGTTGAAATTCGTAGTTTAGGAAGTAGTTTAATCGCTCACTCTCCACAAAAAATTCAATATTTTTATGGAAGTTAGGGGCATAGGTATAATCAACGTTAAATCTATGTTTGGACCTGCATCCGTTTTACCAGAAAAGAAGATTGACTTGGTTATCGAGTTAGTTCCTTGGGAAAAAGATACAAGTTACGACCGCTTAGGTGATGAAAAGCAATATACTTCAATACTAAATAATGAAGTTCAAAAACTTATTATTCCTGTAAGTCCAGGTAGAAATATTCCTGTTATCATTGAAACTGCAGCGCGTAAAGTTCGCCTTGAAGAGTTTGGTTATAGCGCTGTTGAAGAACTTGTTAATATTGCTTTTAAAAAATAGTTTTTAGTTATTTGTTTGAAATTAAAAGGCATTTTAAATCATACAATAAAGTATGAAAAATCCCTTTGATTTAAATGATTTTAAAAAATTTGACTATCTGCCTTTTGCCTATATCAATTTAAGCGCGATAAAAAGTAACGCTAAACTTATAAAATGTAATACCAGCGCACTTTTTTGTGCAGTTGTAAAAAGTAACGCTTACGGGCACGGCTTGGTTGAAAGTGCGTGGGCTATAAATTCTTACTGCGATTATTTTGCAGTTGCAGAACTTAGTGAAGGGGTAACTCTTAGAATATCGGGTATAGATAAGCCTATTATTTGTTTAACTCCTATAAGCGATATTACGCGCGCTATCGAATACGATATTACGATTTGTGTTCATAACTTAAACTATTTTAATAATTTAAACTCATTTTGTTTAAAAAACAATCTATCAATAAAGGTTCATATTGCGGTTAATACGGGTATGAATAGGTTGGGGCTTGATAGTATAAATGAACTTGATTACTGCTTAAAAAACGCTAAAATTATAAAAATTACAGGCATTTATTCACATTTTTATAATAGTTCAAGTAAAAGAGATGCTCAAAATCAGTTTTTACGCTTTTTGCCCTTTGCTCAAAAGGCAAAAGGGTATAATGGGCAAATAGTTGCTCATATATCGGCAAGCGGTGGATTTGTTTTAGATGAAAAATATCATTTAGATATGGTTAGAATAGGGCTTATGTTATATGGTTATAGTCCTATCAAAAGTTGTTTTAAATTAAATAAAGCAATGACTGTTTACGCGCCTTTGCTTCAAAAAAGGAGTCTTTTAAGGGGGCAAAATTTACTTTACGGTAGTTATAAATTAAATAAAGATTTACAAGTGGGCATATATGCATACGGTTATGCTAACGGTGAAAGAAAGCCGATAGATAATCAAATAAATAATAGCTGTATGAATATTTGCGCTATTAAAAGCCAACGAAGGTTTGTTACTATAATGAAAAACGCCACGACTTTAGCAAGGCGTTTTAATACTATCGAATATCAAATACTTACTTCGTTTGGAAATAATTGTAAAAGGATTTACGGAGAGATAGATGAGAATTATTTCGGGAAAATATAAGGGAAGAAAACTTGCAAGTTTTGAAGGAGAGGCTATTCGACCTACTTCAGACAGAGCAAAAGAAGCTATTTTTTCCTGTTTACAATTTGATATTATAGGTAAAAGCTTTTACGATGGCTTTTGCGGTAGTGGAGCAATGGGTATCGAGGCAATTTCTCGTGGTGCGAGCAGAGTGGTTTTTACTGATATTGCTTTGAGATCTTGCAAACTTACAAAGCAAAATTTATCTGCAATAGGGGAAAGCGCGCCCGTTATCAATAGTGATTGCATTTCTTTTTTGAAAAGTACAAGCGAAAAGTTTGATATTATTTTTTTAGACCCACCTTACCGCTCAAACGATGGTATTAAAGCCCTTGAAATAATTTCAAAGCGTGATATTTTAAAGGACGGCGGTATCGTTATTTTAGAAAGCGGAAGCCAAACGAATGAAGTTATAAACGGACTAATACTTTATAAACGCAAAAAATATGGTATAAGTGAGTTTGCTTTTTATAAAAAAGCCGACCTAAAAACTTGTGTTTTTGCAGGTAGCTTCGACCCGATTACTAACGGCCACGTTGAAATTGTTAAAAAAGCATTGGAAAAATTTGATAAGGTTATAGTTGCTTTGGGAATAAATGAAAATAAAACTTATGCCTTTGATAAATATTTAAAGCTTCGTATGCTTAATTTAGCATTTGATAATATGGATAGAGTTGAAGTAGTTAGTTTTGATGGGCTTTTAGTTGATTTTTTAAAGCAAAGGTCAATTATAAATAACGTTCGCGGTTTGCGTGATGATAAAGATTTAAAATATGAAGAAGGTATGTATGCAATAAATAAGCAAAACTATCCCGAACTTGTTAACGTTTATTTACAGGCTGAAGATGATATGAAGGAAGTTAGTTCAACCTTTATTAAAGAGCAAATTTTACTTGGTAATAGCGTTTCACATCTTTTACCAAATGGCGTTTGTGAAATAGTAACCGAGCATTTTAAAAACAAATAAATATATTGCATAGCAGGGCTAACAATAAAAAAGTTGTTACGCCCTGTATTATTTTGCTTAAAATAAATATTTTAATATTAACATTTGCTTGCTTTAAAAAGGTTATCGATTGTAAAAGAATGCAAATTCCGCCGAATGATATTGAAAAACCTGCAAGAGCTACCGAAATTAAGCTTGGGCTACTACCTAAAATATAACATCCGTTTGTGCATTCGATAAGCCCTGTTACAAGCCCTATTGATAGGCTATTATCTTTAAAAATTAGGTTAAAAATCCAAATTAAAGGATAAAGTAGTTTAAAATCAATTGCAATTTGGCAAAATACGTTAAAAAAGGCAATAAAAGTTCCTATAATTAAGCAAGAAAGGGTGGTATTATAGGCGCAGTCGTATAAAATATTACCTTTATAGCATTTATTTTCGATAGGCGTATTTAGGCATTTACAACTGCCGTATTTACGAAAAAATATTCCGTTTAAAATTGCGGATATTAGGTGTGTAATAAGAAGCAATGCGCCTACTGAAGAACTTTTAAACATGCCAACGCCAACGCTTCCTATAACGAACATAGGACCAGATGTTGAACTAAAGGTAGAAATTCTGGTGGCTTCATCACTATCTATTTGATTTGTGTTATAAAGCTCACTAATAAGTTTTGCGCCTACTGGATAACCAGAAACAAAGCTCATAAGTTGAACTACGCTTGCATACCCCGAAGTGCGGTATAAACGCGCTGTAAAAGGCGAAAAAAGCCTTGCAAGCATACTTACTGCATCTAAATAGGTAAGTAATAGCGTTAAAAAGAAAAAGGGTAGTAAGGATGGTAAAACGTTAACCGCCCATAGAATAATCGCTTGATAGCAAACGCTTATGTATCGCGAAGGATTATATATTAAAGCAAAGGCTATAAAGCAAAGTAAAATACAAATTAAATAAAATGAAAATTTTCTCATAATATAATTGTATTTTATTTACGTTTATGTTATTATATAAAATATGAAAAAAGTTGATAATCAAACGATAAGTATGTTCGAACAACCAATTAAACAGGCGTACGTACCTTTGGCTGAAAGAATGCGCCCTTTATCACTTCGTGAGTTTATGGGGCAATCTCATATTGCTGAGGATGGTAGTTTGCTTCGTAGAGCCATAATGCTTGATAGTTTGGGTAGTTGTATATTTTGGGGGCCACCTGGGTGTGGTAAAACTACTTTAGCAAACATTATAGCAAATTCAACAAGCGGTAATTTCGTTAAATTGAATGCCGTAAATAGCGGTGTAAGCGACGTTAAAAGAGTAGGGGACGAAGCAAAAGAAAACGCAAAAATGTACGGCAAAAAAACCTATTTGCTTTTAGATGAGTGCCACCGTTTTAATAAAACGCAGTCGGATTCGTTGCTTCCGCTTATCGAACAAGGAACTATAATATTTATTGGATCTACTACGGAAAATCCTTTTGCTTCAATGACTCCGGCTATTGTTTCGCGTTGCAGAGTTTTTGAGTTTAAGCGTTTAACTGACGATATTATTGAAAAGGCTATTTATAACGCTATTAGCGATAAAAAACGTGGTTTGGGTAACTATGATACGCAGGTTAGTGATGAAGCCGTTAAGCATATAGCTTCTATGAGTGGGGGCGATTTGCGAGTTGCTTATAACGCTATTGAACTTGCAGTTTTAACAACGCCACCTCAAGCCGATGGGAAGATAATCGTTACCTTAAAAGACGCTGAGCAGTCAATACAAAAAAAGGCGCTTTCTTTTGATGAAAATTTATATTACGATATGCTTTCGGCTTTTTGTAAGAGTTTGCGCGGTAGCGATTCAAATGCAGCCGTTTATTGGTCGCAAAGACTTATAGCGGGTGGATGCGACCCTATTTTAATCGCAAGGCGTTTAATTGCTCACGCTTCTGAGGACGTGGGAATGGCAGATTCTAATGCTTTAGTAATTGCAGTTTCTGCACTTACTGCGCTAAAAAATATGGGCTATCCCGAAGGTTTAATACCACTTACACACGCAATTATTTACGTTTGTGAAGCACCAAAATCAAATTCGGTTATCGAAGCGATGAGTTTGGCAAGAGAAGACGCTGAAAAGGTGCGTGACGATACTGTTCCACCACATTTAAAAAATAGCGTATTCGCCGATGACGAAGCTAAAAATAAGAGCGCAAACTATAAATATCCACATAGTTACGGTGGGTGGGTAGAACAACAGTATTTGCCCGATTCGCTTGTAGGTAAAGAATATTATAAGCCTTCTTCTAACGGTTTTGAGGCGCAAATACCCGAAATAAGAGCTAAAAAAGGCATAAAAAAATGATTAACAATAAAAAATTTTAGTATAAAGAAAATCGCTTTTCAAAAACAGAAAAGCGATTTTTTTGTGTAGTTATAAAAAAAGCGCGAATTTTTATTCACGCTTTTGTTTTAAGTTTTTATCTAAACTTAGATTCTATAACCTAGGTCAGATTTAATAACTGCTTTATATTTCTTTGCAACGTTTTGAATTGCTTCAACATCCATTGGATATTCTAAACCAACTGCTTCAGTAACGGTTGATAAATAGTTATTTGAACCGTATTCAACAACCTTAACGTAGTTACCAACTGGGTCTTCAGATGCCCAAATAATAGCACTGAATACCATTGATACTGAATAGCTGATATAATATCCTGGTGAAGTGTAGATGTGTGGGATATCGTAGAAATTTGGTGTTACGAAATATGGTAAGTTGTTTTTCCAAGATTTGAAGTTTTGGGTAAAGAATGAAGCAGATAATTGTTCTGGTTGAGCATTGTAAATAGCATATTCAAATTCATCAACTGCGCAAGCAGATATAATTGAGTATAATCCGTTAATAACTTGATTATAGAAATATGATTTATAAAGCATAGGTTTGTTTGCGTATCTGCCGTTGTTACAAGCTTCTTTAACAGCGTCAAGAGTAATTAATTCAAACGCTTGTGAATGTGTTTCAGCAAGGTCATAACTTCTTACAGCGTCGTTTGATAATTCTTCTTTGCTCATAAAATGTTCGTTGTAGTGACCAAACTCGTGAATTAAAGTTGGAAGGTCTGATGCGAAAGTTCCAGAAGCGTTAAGGAACATATAAGCGTCACCGTATTCGCTAAAAGAAGTAACGTAAGATGTGTTTGCCTTTGTATCGCTAACGTCAAAGTTATAAAGTTCGTACTCCATCATATATTCCCAGCTTGGCAACATTTCAGGAACTGTGCCTTCAATAATTTGAGGCATTAATTCTTTAATGTGATTTTGATCAAGATTAATATCATCAGTGTATGCGCTGTAGTAAGGAACGATAGAATTTAAAATTTTTGGCATTAATGATAGAACTGTTTCGCGATATACTTTTGCTTCATCTGGCGTATATTCTCTTCCATAAATTTCAGCGTAAGCATAATCAAGGAAGTTTGCATAGTATTCGCCGTTAGCATCTTTTTTAGTTCTTGCGTATTCGTTACGCTTATTAACTAATTCAATTAAAATATCGCCAAATCCAGAACCGCCTGATTGATATAGTTGAGTGTAGTTGCTTTCAAGTTCGGTAATTCTTGCTTGAATAGCAAGTTGTTCTTCAGTTTCAAGTTCAGCAGCTAAAATCATATCTGCGTAGTCTTGACCTAATTCTTCAATGAAAGTATCAGCGTAAGAAGAAGTTAAAACAACCTTTTCTACTTCTAAAACGGCGTTGTGATATTCGTTATAGAATTTTTCAATCCATTCAGATTCGGTTTTCCAGTAATCGTTAGTTACGTCCAAATCGTAGTTGATGCTTGCTACTGTGTAGTAAGTAGAAAGTTTGTTGTAGTATTTAGTAAACATTTCGTCACGAGCTTTAATTAAGGCATTAAGATTGTTTTCACCTGCGCATAATTCTTCGATTTCGTCGATAATTGCGTAAGCTGCTACGTCATCAATACGTTTGTAAGTACGTTTAGACATATGGGGTGGAGCGTCGTTAACGAACTTAACGTTACATGCGGTAGCTGAAATAACTACGGTTAAAACTAATAGAAAAGTAACTAATCGTTTTAAAAGTTTCATAGTGTTCCTCCGTTTATGAAATAATTTTCACAGTTTTTTTTCAATTTTTAAATAAAATTAAAATAATAATATAATAATATTATACTATAAATAGTTAAATGTCAATTTAAATGCTAGTATTTTTCAATTTTTGCAATAAAAATAGTTTAATAGGGCTATAAGTATAGTATATATCAAAAAAAAATATATATCGAAAAATTACTTAAATCACTTGACAAAAGTTTAAAGTAGTAGTAAAATATTAGCAGTCAATAGATAAGAGTGCTAACACTCAAGTAAATTGACTGCTAAAAATCGTTGCGTTTTTAGATAAAATCGGTTTATAAATAAACAGTTTAAAAGGCAAATTATTTTAAAAAGCTATTGATAATAGATTAAGCGAGGTGAAATTATGGCAAATGAAAAATATACGAAAAGCGCTTACGAAGCCTTTAGTGAAGCGCAAAATAAGGCACTTGTTAGTAATAACCAAGAAATAACTACCGAGCATTTACTTTGGGGATTACTTAATGATAGCAGTGGTTTAATATCATCGCTTTTAACAAGAATGCAAAAACCTGTAGATAAAATGCAAGAAGATTTAGAAGAATTAATAAATCAATTGCCAAAGGTTAGGGGCGAAAATGCAAGCGTTTACGTGGGGAATGCATTAAATAAAATTATAGTGGTGGCGAGTGAACTTGCAAAAAATGAAAATGACGAGTACGTTGGGGTTGAACATTTATTTAGCGCGCTTTTAAAGCACCCAAGTCAAAATTTAAAGAAATTATTTGAAAAATACAATATAAAACACGGATTATTTGAAAAGGAGCTAAAAAAGGTGAAAACGAGCAATATTAGAACCGAAAATCCTGAAGATACCTACGACGTATTAAATAAATACGGCTACGATTTGGTTGAAAGGGCAAAAACTGGTAAAATCGATCCAGTAATCGGGCGAGATGAAGAGATAAGAAACGTTATAAGAATACTTTCAAGAAAAACAAAAAATAACCCCGTACTAATCGGTGAGCCTGGCGTTGGTAAAACGGCGATTGCCGAAGGGCTTGCGCAAAGAATAGTTAGTGGTGACGTGCCAGAAGGATTAAAGGAAAAAAGCATTTTTGCGCTTGATATGGGCTCGCTTATTGCGGGTGCAAAATATCGCGGTGAGTTTGAAGAAAGGCTTAAAGCAGTTCTTCAAGAAATTAAAAAACAAGAAGGAAAAACCTTGCTTTTTATCGATGAACTTCACACTATAGTGGGTGCAGGTAAGGGCGAAGGTAGTATGGACGCGGGTAATTTATTAAAGCCTATGCTCGCGCGTGGTGAGTTGCATTGTATTGGAGCAACTACCTTAGATGAGTATTCAAAATATATAGAAAAAGATGCTGCGTTAGAGCGTAGATTTCAACCAGTAACGGTTAGCGAGCCAACCGTAGAAGATACGATAGCGATACTTCGTGGACTTAAAGAAAGGTATGAAATATTTCACGGCGTTAAAATTTTAGATAACGCGCTTGTTTCTGCAGTTACATTTTCTGATAGATATATTACGGATAGATTTTTACCAGATAAAGCTATTGACTTAATCGATGAAGCTTGCGCAATGCTTCGCACGGAAATGGATAGCATGCCACTTGAAATGGACGTTATTTCGCGTAAAATTATGCAACTTCAAATTGAAGAAATCTCGCTTGCAAAGGAAAAGGACAATCTTTCAAAAGAGCGTCTTGAGTTATTAAGAAAGGAACTTAAAGAAAAACAAGAACAATTTGCGATATTAAAAATGCAACTTGAAAGCGAGAAAAACGCAATTAACGACGTTAAGCATATAAAAGAAAAAATAGATGAAATAAATTTAAAAATTGAAAACGCTAAAAGGCGTGGTGATTTTGAAAGCGCTTCAAAAATGCAATATAGCGAGCTTCCGCTACTTAACGAAAAACTTGCAACAGCCGAGAAAAAATCAACTGACAAGCCGGTTAACTCGCTACTTCGTAATGAAGTTAGTGGTGAAGAAGTGGCTCAAATCGTTGCAAAATGGACTTCAATTCCCGTAACTAAGCTTTTGGAAGGCGAAAAGAAAAAATTATTAAAGCTTGGCGATAAATTACACGAAAGGGTTATCGGTCAAAACGAAGCGGTTGAAAAGGTTGCAAGCGCGATATTAAGGTCTCGCGCTGGTATTGCCGATGAAAATAGGCCTATCGGCTCGTTTATGTTTTTAGGACCAACGGGGGTTGGTAAAACCGAACTTGCAAAAGCACTTGCCGAATACTTATTCGACGATGAAAGAAATATTGTTCGCATTGATATGAGTGAGTATATGGAAAAGTTTTCGGTATCACGCTTGATAGGCGCGCCTCCGGGATACGTTGGTTATGAAGAAGGCGGACAACTTACCGAAGCAGTAAGAAGAAAGCCGTATTCAGTAATACTTTTTGATGAAGTTGAAAAGGCGCATCCCGACGTGTTTAATTTGCTTTTACAAGTACTTGATGACGGAAGAATTACTGACGGACAGGGTAGAACGGTTAACTTTAAAAATACTGTTATTATAATGACTTCTAATCTTGGAAGCAGTTATCTTTTAGAAAACATTGAAAATTTTGGCGACCAAATTAGTGAGCAAACTAAACAAAATATACAAGCGCTTTTAAAAACTACTTTTAGACCTGAATTTTTAAACAGACTTGACGATATTATATATTTTACTCCACTAAGTGAAAGTGCGATTTCTAATATTGTTGAACTTATGCTTAAAAAACTTGAAACAAGACTAAAAAAACAACAGCTAAATTTAGTTGTTACAAGCGAAGCTAAAAATGCCATCGTTTTAGGTGGTTATGACGTAACTTTTGGGGCAAGACCGCTTAAAAGATTTATTGAAAGTAACATTGAAAACTTGCTTGCAAGCGTTATTTTGCAAGGTGAGTTGCAAGTGGGCTCAACTGTTAAAGTTAATTACAAAAACGGCAATTTTATAGTTGAATAATTTTAATGATTTAACGCTTAAAATTTTATTGCCTTATTATATAATTGACAATTATGAAGGCTAATGCTATAATTATTGTATAAACTAAAGAAAAGGTAAAAAATGAAGATAATTTCTGGAAAAATTTTTCCTGAAGAAAGGGCGTTATACAACACTTGCGATGCCTTGATAGAAAATTGCTCGTTTGACGGGGAAGAAGATGGCGAATCTGCTTTAAAAGAATGTAAAAATATAACGGTTAAAAACTGCTTTTTTAATTTGCGCTATCCATTGTGGCACGTTGAAGGTTTTATCTTAGATAATTGCAAACAAAGCGAGCTTTGTAGGGCAAGCTTATGGTATTCGGCTAGCGGTAAAATTTTAAACAGTGAGCTTGGCGGTATTAAGGCGTTACGCGAATGTAGTGGGGTTGATATTCAAAAAACTCAAATAAATAGTGCAGAATTTGGCTGGAAATGTAGCGATATAACGCTAAATAATTGCTCACTTAATGGCGAATACGCCTTTTTTGAAAGCAATGGGTTAAATATTGATAATTTAAACTTTAACGGTAAATATTCATTTCAATATTGCTCTAATATAGTTATAAAAAACTCGGTTTTAAACACTAAAGACGCTTTTTGGCACGCAAAAAACGTGGTTTGCGAAAACTGTGAAATTACGGGCGAATATTTGGCTTGGTATAGCGAAAACTTAACGTTTATTAACTGTAAAATTAAGGGCACTCAACCACTTTGCTATTGCAAAAATTTAAAGTTAGTAAACTGCACTATGGAAAACTGTGATTTAAGTTTTGAATATAGTGAAGTTGATGCAGATATCGTTGGTGAAATTACTTCGGTTAAAAACCCTGTTAGCGGAAAAATTGTAGCAGATAGTTACGGTGAAATAATACTTAGCGATAGTGTTAAGCAGTTAAATGCTCAAATATTAACAAGAAAATAAAAAAATAAAACCACGCTTTTTTATCAAGCGTGGTTTTGATTTTATAGAAATGTGTTTTATCAATATTAGAATTTAATAGTTGATATTACGATTATTGAAATAATTTTATAAATTATAAAGTTTAGTATATTTTTCAACTAAATAATCAACGTAATAGTTAGGGTTGAAGTGTTCGCCCGTTGCGAGATATAAGATTTCTTTGCTAAATTTTGAAGCACCGTATTTGTGCACGTGTTCTTGTAACCATTTTTTAATAGCGCTCATATCACCCGAACTTACAACTTCATCAATATCTATATCTTTTTGCATTGCGTGATAAATTTGAGCAGCGTAAGCAGAGCCTAAAGCGTAGGTTGGAAAATAACCAAATTCACCGTATGCCCAGTGAACGTCTTGCAAGCAACCTAAAGTATCGTTTGGAACGTCAACACCTAAATATTCTTTGTAAAGAGCGTTCCATTTTGCAGGAATATCTTTAGCGTTTATTTCGCCCGACATAATTGATTTTTCAAGCTCGTAGCGAATCATAACGTGCATGCTGTAAGTTAATTCGTCCGCTTCGGTTCTAATAAAACTGCATTCAACGCTATTAACTAATTCGTAAATATCTTTTGCGGTAACGCCCTTTAAATTTTCGGGGAATATTTCGGCTAATTTATCAAAATGCTTATTCCAAAAAGCTTGGCTTCTTGCAATCATATTTTCCATAAAGCGTGATTGACTTTCGTGCATAGCCATGCTTGCACCGCCACCACTCATAGTTTTATCAATTTCCTTATCAACTTGTAGTTCGTAAATACCATGCCCCATTTCGTGAATTGCGCTAAAAATACTGCTTGTGAAGTTGTTTTCGTAAAAATGGTTGGTAATTCTAACGTCGGTTACCGTGTTGCTCGTTGTGAATGGGTGCTCACTTTCTTTAATTACGGTATAGTTGCGATCAAACCCAAAAACTTCACGCACGTATTCTTGAAATTTTAATTGACCTTCTTTTGAATATGATAATTTGTTAAAAGCAAACTCGCGTTTTTGTTTAGCGTTTATCTTTGCAATGAGTGGAACGAGTTTTTCTTTAAGTAATGTAAAAAACTGGTCGTATTCTTTAGAAGTAGTGTCGCGTTCAAATTCATCTAATAAAAGGTCGTATCCCGAAAGTTTATCGGTTTCAATCCACTTAACGTATTTTCTGCGATAATCGATTATTTTTTGATAGTAGGGCATTGCGGTTGCAAAATCATTATTTTGCTTGCAATCTACGTAAACGTTATAAAATTCGTTGGTTAGCGTTGAAAAGGCAACGTATTCATCCATAGGAATTTTAGAAATTTTATCGTTAGATTCCTTTGCAACGGATATTTCGTGCTTTAATAGTTCGTTAAGTTTATTGCGGTTTTCATAAAGCGTATCGATTGCTTGTTTGTATTCGGGTGAAGTTTCTAATAAATAACCCATTTCGGATAAAGTAGCCATTTCGGCACTATGGTCGGCGCATTTTGGGGCTTCAGTTTGCATATCCCAACCCATTAGAAAGCCTGCAAAGCTAAGCGCTTTCATCTTTTGATTAGTTTTATTGTAAATCTCAAGAGCTTTTTGCATTTTTATACCTCTTTTTTAATATTTTACCCTTAAATTTTAACATAACTAATAATAAATTGCAATTAAATTGAATAAAAATAAAAAAAATTATACATTAGTATAAGCATAAAATTTTACACAAAACAACAAAATTGTGTAGCCTTTTTTTAGATATTTAGCAGTTTATCGTTTGACATTTAAATTTTAAACTGCTAATATATAACTAACTTAAGAGGCCTATTTTTTAGGCGATTAAGCATTAAATTTTGTATATGAGGTAACATTTTTATGACACAAGAAAATAAGCAATCTTTAATTAGATTACTAATTTCTTGCGGCGTAATTGGTCTTATCCTTGTAGGAATATATTTTGTACTAAAACACTTTGGTTGGACCGATTTGACGCAAGAAGAAATACAAGAAATAGTTCAAAGCTATGGAACGCTTGCACCATTAATTTTTATAGGGATTAGCTTTTTGCAGGTAACTTTTGTACCAATTCCGGGCATGGTTACTATTTTGGCGGGTAATTACGTTTTTGGCCCGCTTGAAAGTTTTTTATATTCTTATATAGGTATGCTTGCCGGCGGTATGGCAGGTTTTGGGCTTGGTAAGTTGCTTGGCAGACCTTTCGTTAACTGGGTTGCAGGAAGCAAGGAAAAGGTTGACGAATGGCTTGTTAAAATGCGCGGAAGAGAGGGTGTTTTACTATTCTTTATGTTTTTGTTCCCACTTTTCCCAGACGATATTTTGTGCTCGGTTGCAGGTTTATTACCATTTACTTGGGGCGGATTTTTATGTTTACAGTTGGTAACGAGAGCAACTTCAATAGGTGGAACGTTAATTTTTATGTCGGGCGAGGTTGTACCTTTAAACTTTTGGGGTATTTCGCTAATAGTAGTTGGTAGTATTGCGTGCGTTGCAGCATTCGTATTTTGTATTTATTACGCTGAAGCTATTGATACTTGGTTTTCAAATCTATTTAGAAAGGTTTATTACGGTGAAAAATATTTTTGGCGCAAAAAAGAAGGTAGAATTAGCGGTAAAAAGATTTTTGTTGGAACAAAATTTAGAACTAAAAACTCATCTTGGCGTATCGCGGGTTTATATTTGTGCCCTGAAGGGTTCGTTTTAGATATTTACTCGCGTTCGGTTAAAAAGCATAATCAACTTCCTAAACTTGATTTTGATAGTTATTTGCTTTTAAACGGAGAAAAAATTGAATGTGAAAAACGCTTCCGCCATATGAGCCATGCAAAAGGAACTTATAGCGGTAGGCACGACTGTATAAAGGTAAAAGAATTCGTTAAGCATTATAAGGTTGAACTACTACAATCAAGAAAATTCGTAAGAAGTTGTTATCCTTCAACCGTAGATAAAAACCTTGATAATTTAAAGGATTTAACATTAGTTATTTGTCAAGACGGCGATGAAACTAAAACTAAAGAATTTAAACTTATAAGTGAAAAGAAGACAATAAAAGAGTTGTTGAGCGAATTTTTTGACAAGAAACAAAAACAAGAAAAAAAGTAAATTTTAATTTAATAAAAGTTTAATTTTTGATTGTTTTTTAGTTGACATTAGATTGTTAATGTGATATTATTATTGAGCTAGTAAGCAGAAGTTACCCTTCTCGCCGTTTGGTAAGCATCGAAACGGCACATAATTTTCTTATTTTACTCTTAATGGGTAAAGTGCGAATACTATGTTATTTATCGGGTTACTTTTGTTTGTAGCCCGATTATTTTTTAAAGTTTAAAGAAGGGAAGGTAAATTATTATCAAAAACCAACATCAAATCAACGAAGAAATAAGAGATAAAGAGTTAAGACTTATCGGTGAAGATGGTCAAATGCTTGGCATAATGAGCGCAAAAGCAGCTCTTGAACTTGCTGAACAAGCAGATCTTGATTTAGTTAAAATTTCACCAAATGCCGTTCCACCAGTTTGTAAGATTATGGATTACGGTAAATTTAAGTTTGAACTTTTAAAACGCCAAAAAGAAGCTAAAAAGAATCAAAAGGTTGTTGAAGTTAAAGAAATTTGGCTTTCAATGACTATCGACGTTGGCGATCTTAATGTAAAAGCAAAACAAACTTTAAAATTCTTAGCTGAAGGAAACAAAGTTAAAGTTTCAATCAGAATGCGCGGAAGACAAAATGCCCATGCAGACCTTGGTATTGCAGTAATGCAAAAGTTTGCCGATATGCTTGGCTCTGCCGCAGTAATTGAGAAAAAACCTCTTACCGAAAATCGCAATATTTTAATGATAGTTGCGCCTAATACAAGTAAGAGCTAATAAAATAAGATAATAAAACGGAGGAATAAATATTATGCCTAAAATGAAATCTCACAGCGGTGCAAAGAAACGCTTTTCTTTAACTGCTACAGGAAAAGTTAAAAGAGGTCACCAAAACAAGAGCCACATCCTAAGTAAAAAAGACACTAAAAGAAAAAGAAGATTAAGAACAACCACATACGTTTCTGCAACTCAAGAAAAGATGGTTAAAACTCTTATTCAAGCATAATCGAAGGAGGACATAATAATGCGTATTAAAAGAGGTGTTAACGCTGTTAAAAAGCGTAGAAAAATATTAAAACTTGCTAAAGGTTACTTTGGCGCTAAAAGCAAACTTTACAGAATAGCTCGTCAAGCTGTTATGAAATCACTTTCTTATGCTTACGTTGGCAGAAAGGCTAAGAAGAGAGATTTTAGAAAACTTTGGATTGCAAGAATTAACGCTAGTTGCCGTTTAAACGGTTTATCTTACAGCAAATTTATGTACGGTTTAAAGCTTGCTGGTATCACTCTTAACAGAAAGGTACTTGCTGACATGGCTATTAACGACGCTAACGGTTTTGCTCAAGTTTGTGAAACTGCTAAAACTGCAATTGCTAATAAGTAATTACGTGGGGCTGTAGGCATATATTGCCTCCAGCCCATTTTTACGATTTATGATTACCTCTAAACAAAACCAAACGGTTAAAACGGTTGTGTCGCTAAAACAGAAAAAAAATCGCGAGCTACTTGGGTTATATGTTGTTGAAGGCGAAAAAATGGTATTTGACGCACTTTCTTTCGGTGCAGAAGTTACCCAAATTTTTGCAACTGAAAAGTATGCTGATTACCCGTTTAAAAATATCGAGCAGGTTATTTTTGTTAGTGACGCTGTATTTAAAGTTATGAGTGATGAAGTAACTCCACAAGGTATTTTAGCTGTGGTTAAAATTCCTAAAAGTGGGGATATAACACGATTATCGCGTTGTTTACTGCTTGATAGAGTGCAAGACCCTGGTAATGTTGGCGCGATAATTAGGCTTGCAGTTGCTTGTGGCGTAACCGATATTTTAACTATTGATAGCGCTGATGCGTATTCGCAAAAAGCCGTTCGCTCTTCAATGAGTGGTATATATCACGTTAATATTTACCGTTTTAGCGAAAGCGAATGTTTAAGCCTAATTAAACAAAACGGTTTAAGTTTAATTTGTGCCGATTTAGCCGGAGAAAACGTTTTTAATTTTAAAACGCCTAATAAGTTTTGTTTGTGTGTAGGTAATGAAGGTAACGGTATAAGCGATAACCTAATAAAAAACGCAACCGACGTTATTTCAATTCCTATGAATAAGGGTGTTGAAAGTTTAAACGTTGCAGTTGCTTGTGGCGTTACATTATATACACTTTTAAATAATTTATAAAAGGAGAAAATTATGTCAGGACATAGTAAATGGGCTAACATTAAAAATAAAAAAGCAAAAACCGACGCTGCAAAAGGTAAAATCTTTACAAAAATTGGTAGAGAAATTGCAGTTGCTGCAAAAGCTGGTACTGATCCATCAACAAATTCAAAGCTTGCCGACGTTATTGCAAAAGCGAAAGCTGCAAACATGCCTAATGATAATATTAAAAGAAGTATTATGAAGGCTGCTGGCGAACTTTCTAACGTAAACTACGAAACTTTAGTTTACGAAGGTTACGGTATTGGTGGTAGCGCAGTTATTTTAAATACTTTAACTGAAAATAAAAATAGAACGGTTGGCGATGTTCGCCACATCTTTGATAAGTACGGCGGTTCAATGGGTACTACTGGTTCTGTTTCATTTATGTTTAATAACTTAGGTATTTTAGTTATTGAAAGAACTGTTGAACTTGATGAAGATGCCGTTATGGAATTGGCTCTTGATGCAGGGGCAGACGACGTTATTATTGAAGACGACGTTTACGAAATTAGAACTGCACCTTCTGCTTTTTCTGCAGTTAGAACTTATTTTGAAGAGCGCGGTCATTCATTTATCGAAGCTTCTATTCAAATGGTTCCAAACGATAAAATTACTTTAAACGCCGACCAATTAGTATCTTTCAACAAGATGTTAGACGCTTTTGAAGATAACGACGATATTCAAGATATTTATCACAACGTTGAACTTCCTGAAGAAGAGGACGACGAATAATTTTTAGGTGCGTTTATGGCTGATGATATGTGGTTAAAGAAAGCAATGGAAGGCGACGCATACGCTCAATATTGGGTTGGCGTTGATTATATGGATGGCGCAAACGGCGTTAAAAAAGATCCTGTCGAGGCTGCTTATTGGTTTGAAAAAGCGGCAAAGCAAGGCAATAAACCCGCTTGTTATGCTATTGGATATATGTATTATTTTGGCGAATATGTTTTGCAAGATTATGAAAAGGCAAAATATTATTTGCTTCGTTCGGCAAACCCAGACGATTATTACGTTCAAAAAACAATTAAAGATTGTGATGAACATTTAAATAAATAATTTTTTAAAAGTGGTGATAATGAACTTATATCGCCACTTTTTGTTTATTTATTTATAATTTAATTTTCGATAAATTATTCAATTTTATAAAAAGCTTAAAAAAAGTTGACATTATATCTTATATATTGTAAAATTATTATATAAAAAATTAAGGGGTGCGTTATGAGATTAAAAAACGCCTTTAAAATTTTAATTAGTAATTCTGGGGTTGTTTATAAAGCTATTGTTTTACGCCTTTTAACAATTTCAGTGATTGCTCTTATATCATATTTTGTTGTATCGCCACTATTAAAACCCGTTTTTACTTGTGATGATTTTCAACAAGGGTGGACGGCTATAGTTGAATCACTTCGCACGTTGTTTAAAGATTTTGTTTCTTTAGCAGATACGAATGCTTCAGCAAAAGCGTTAAAAGAGTCTTTTGATCAGCTAATAAACCACTTTATAACTGAAAAAGATGCCTTAATTAAAGCATTTATTGGTGCGGGCTTGTTTATATTCTTAGTAAACTTAGTTGAAAGAGTAGGTAATTATGCTATTGCATTTTTATACGACGGTTATATGTCTGCTTTAACTAAATTTAGTATAGTTGCAACACTTTTAGCAAATTTAGGCAAGGCATTTTTATATTCCATCATAACCGTGCCTATCGTAATGATTGTAGATTCAATAGTTTTTGCATTAGCTGGCTTAATAGTTTTTTATGGACTACAAGTGATTTCAATTTTTGCAATCATTTTAGCTGTTATTTTCGTTATTTTAGGTTTAAGCTTTAAGCTAACTTTAATTTCAAGATTTTTACCAAATATTATCGTTGCTAAGAAAAGTATAGGCAGAGCATTTATTGATACCTTTACTAACAGAAAGCACCTTAACAAGTTGCTTGGTAGTTACGTTTTCATGCTTATGATTTCTTTCTATTTAAACGTTTCGGTTGCTGCTTTTACTTTAGGCGTTGGATTGTTTGTTTCACTTCCACTATGTGGCAATATGAACATACTTATTGCATTGGTTGACTACTATAACGAACACGGCAAAAAATATTACACATCAAGCGACAACGTTGTAACACCAAAAGAACTTCGCGAAAATGCCGACCTTTTAAAATATATGTAATATGCGTTAATCGCCATATAGGCTGGCTTTTTAAATAAAATAGCAATAAAAAAACACTCTATCTCTAACGATAAAGTGTTTTTTGTTTTATAAAATTATTTTCTATTTTTTGCCCATTCTTTCATTCTTAGTTCGCGTGAAAGAATACGTTTTCTTAATCTTATACTCTTTGGTGTTAGTTCAACAAGTTCATCGTCGGCAATGAATTCCATACATTGTTCCAAACTTAACGTTGTTGGGGTGATAAGTTTTAAGGCTTCTTCGCTACCGCTTGCACGGTTGTTAGTAAGTTGTTTTTTCTTACAAACGTTAACAACTAATTCATCTTCGCGTGAGTTTTCACCAACTACCATACCTTCGTAAACTTCAACGCCCGCACCGATAAATAGGGTAGCGCGTTCTTGAGCGTTGTATAATCCGTATTGAGTTGTAGTACCTGTATCAAAGCAAACAAGGCTTCCCCTTGAGCGTTCGCGTATATCTCCCTTGTAAGGTTCGTAGCAATCAAAAACGTGATACATCACGCCAAACCCCTTAGTGTCGGTTAACATTTCGCCACGATAGCCGAATAAGCAACGTGAAGCAATTCTAAATTCAAGGCGAGTTTCACCGTTACCGTTTGGGCTCATTGTAACTAAATCGCCCTTTCTTTGCCCGATTTTATTCATAACTGCGCCCACGTATTCGTCGGGCACTTCAACAACCAAGTTTTCAACCGGTTCGTAAGTTTTTCCTTCGATTTCTTTAAAAATTACCTTTGGACGAGAAATTTGGAACTCGTAGCCTTCACGGCGCATCTCTTCAACCAAGATAGAAAGATGTAATTCTCCACGTCCGTAAACCTTAAATGTATCGGCACTTTCTGTTTCTTCAACGCGCATACTAACGTTGGTTTCAATTTCTTTAAACAATCTTGCACGTAGGTGACGTGAAGTTACGTATTTACCTTCTTTTCCTGCAAACGGACTGTTGTTAACCATAAATAGCATCGAAATGGTTGGTTCATCGATTGCAACGAAGGGTAGAGCGTCGGGGTAGTCGAGTGCACAAATGGTTTCGCCGATGTTGATTTTGTCAATGCCGTTTATAGCAACTATATCGCCCACTTTACCATCGTCAACTTCAACGCGTTTTAGGCCTTCAAATTGATAAAGCCTTGTAACTTTACCTTGAGAAACGGTGCCGTCTGTGTGGCAGATTGAAACGGGTTGTCCATAATTTACCTTACCGCGAACGATTTTACCAATACCTATTCTACCAACGTATTCGTCGTAGTCAACGTTACAAATGATTGCTTGTAGTGGTTCGTCGAATTCGCCTACTGGAGCTGGAACTTCGCTTAAAATGGTATCGAGTAGTGGTGCCATATTAACTTCGGGGTCTTTTAAATCGGCTTTTGCCCAACCGAATTTTGCGCTCGCATAAACGGTTTTAAAGTCTAACTGATCATCGTTTGCACCCAAGTCGATAAATAGGTCGATAACCCCGTCGATAGTTTTATTAAGGTCACCGCCTTTATCAATTTTATTGATAACAACAAGCGGTTTTTTGTTTAAATTTAAGGCTTTTTTCAAAACGTATCTGGTTTGAGGCATAACGCCTTCAACTGCGTCAACTAATAAAACTACGCCGTCAACCATAGACAAAATACGTTCAACCTCGCCACCGAAATCGGCGTGGCCGGGAGTATCGATGATATTAATTTTTGTGTTTTTATAGTGAACTGCAGTATTTTTTGCTAAAATAGTAATTCCGCGTTCTCTTTCAAGGTCGTTACTATCCATAACTCGGTCTTGAACAACTTCGTTTTGTCTAAAAACGCCGTTTTGTTTCAAAAGCGCGTCAACCAAAGTTGTTTTACCATGGTCAACGTGAGCGATTATTGCAATGTTTCTAATATCCTGTCTTTCCATAAAAAATACTCCTTACAACCGTAGATTATATAACAAATACCAATCACTTGTCAATTATTTTAGTGTAAGGTATAAACTATTCTTATCTAAAACTTTTTAATTTAACGCTAGTGAGATTTTTTGTTTAAATATTGCGTTTATAAAAATCAAAAAGGCTAAAAAATAGTAGGAAATATTTTTTATTTATGATATAATAAAAAATAAGGGCAGTATGTGATTTGATAAAAAATAATCGCTTTTATCGTGAGGAAGGTATGAAAAAAATTAAAATTTTTATAGGCTCTTCGATTATCGAGCTTAAAAACGATAGAATTGAAATTGGTAATTTTTTTCGCCAGTTGAATGATTTATATTTAGATAACGGGCTTTATTTCAAGCTTGTAATGTGTGAAGATTATTCTGATGACATTAACATTGAAGGAAAGCAAAGCCAATACGATAAAGAAATTTTAGATAGCGACCTTTCTATTTTTATTTTTTACAAACAGGTTGGCGTTTACACCGAACACGAATTTGAATTAGCCTACAACAACTTTAAAAAAGAACTACGTCCTAAAATTTTAACGGTATTTAAGTGTGCTAATGAAAGCAATGAAATAATTGAAGACGTTAAATTTTTTGCAGATAAACTTGATAAGGAATTAAAACACTACTATAAAACTTACTCTAACACCGATTCTCTTAAACTTTGGTTAATAATGCAAATTAAGAGTATGGGCTTAGATCAAAGTATGGTGGAATTTAAGGGTGGAAAGGTGCTCGTTAACGGCGAATCTATTGCCGTTTATTCAAACGCGCCTGCTTTTTCTAACCACGAAGAACTTGCTAAGTTGAAGAAGGAACTTATTAAGGTTAGAAGTGATTATTTAAAGCAAAAGGCAGAATATTTAGAAAATCCCAACGATTTAGAGGTTTATCTTAAATATTCAACCAGTTCTAAGACTAAAGCGGAAATAGAAGAAAAGATAAAATCTGCAGAAGATAAGATATTTACTCAACTTCAAAACATTTATACCATTGCAGATTCTGGTAATCTTTCAGAAAGGCAAATTCTTGGATATAGATTGATAGAAAGCGGTAAATACGAGCAAGCTCTTGCAATTTTAGACAGTGACGAGATATTTTCAGAAGTGCTTGAAAACGAGCGTTTGTTAGAACATGGAGAAGCAATAGTTGCGTCTGCAAAGGCAAATCTTCAAACCAGCGTAAACGAGATTTTACAGCGTATAGAAACGTTAAAGATTAAAGGGGTAACGAAAGATAGCGCAATAGAAATAGATGAACTTTTCGCCAAGGCGTGCGAGCTTTGCAAAAAGCACTCCTTAGATAAAAAAGTATTCTTGCAGTACTCAAGTTTTTTACATTTGCAAAAACAAGATGCAAAAGAACTAAAGTTATTAGAAGAAGTGCGTGAACTTTTTGAAAAATTAGGTACGTGGGAGGAAAAATGTGACTTTTGGTGCTTGTTAGGAAACAATTACCTTTCATCTTCTAACGTATTTAAAGGTCTTGAATGTTACGATAAGGCATACAAGATTAATAGCGCTCTTTGTCAGTTAAGTCCAAATGAAGAAAACCTTTTAAACAAAGCTAAATTAAGCTATAATATTTCGCTTGCTTACGGCAAAAACGATAGTAAGGATAGGGCGTTTGAATTTGCAAAAGAGAGTGTTGAAGAATTTGAAAAACTTTTTGATATAAATCCAAAAAAATATGCAAGAAGGCTTTCTAGTGCATATACACAGCTTGGTTGGTGCTTTGCAGAAAACACAAAAAAGGCTGTTTATTACAAAAAAGCGTACGAAGTATTGCTTGCAAGAATAGAAGCGGGTGATGCTAACGAAAATGAAATTGCAGATTATGTTTTTGCTGCAAAATATTACGCTTTTTTTAATGTTAGAATGAATAAATGTTATAAACCAGCAAGCTTTGAGCATGAGATTATTCAAAATATTTGTAAAATAGCAAAAGAACTTTCTGATAAAAATCCCGCTCGCTATGATGACGTTTATGCCGGTGTTCTATTCGATATGGCTAAAAATATTGAAGATTACGCTAATGGTGTAGCATTTGAAGAGGGCTTGCCAGATGCGTTATACTTGCAAGCAATAGCTATTTATCAGCGCGTGCTTGCGATAGATGAATATTCTACCCTTTATTCTTACGCTTATGCAAACGGAAGATTAGGAAAATATTACTTTTCTAAGGGTGATGAGCGAGCTAAAATTTATATACAAAAAGCAATAGAATCATATCAAAAAATAGGCGAACAAAATGGCAGAAGCCCAAGGGTAAGAGCTTATCAACATTACACGGTAGCAACCTATTATTTGCGTTATTTAAAAGATTACAAAGCTGGTGCATTAGCATATAAAAGATCACTTGAACTTTACGGTGAAATAGAAAACAAAAGCGCAGAAGACGTAAAGTGGATAGGATACATAAACAAGGATATTGAAATTTACGGGATTAAACACTATTTAACGGAGGAAGAAAATGGCTAAAAAGAAAAGTAAAAGTCTATTAGGGCAATTTGCCGGCTATTATAAACCCTATTTAGGTTTGTTTATATTCGATTTGTTTTGCGCGCTTTTAACTGCTATTTGTAACCTTGTTTATCCCGAAATTGCGCGAGATATTATAAACGTTCACGCCGAAAATAAAGACGTAAAAATGATAGTCATTTTAGGCTGTGTTATGATGGGTATATTCCTTTTAAAAGCACTTTTAAACTTTTGCGTTAGTTTTTGGGGGCATTTAGTAGGAATGAGAATGCAAGGGGATATGCGCTCGCAACTTTTTGCTCACTTAGAAAAATTACCATTTGCTTATTACGATGAAACCAAGGTTGGCTCGGTAATGTCGCGCCTTGTGAACGACCTATTTGAAATAGCCGAACTTGCTCATCACGGCCCTGAAAATTTATTTATATCGCTTATAACCATTATCGGTGCGCTTGCTATGATTTTAACCATTGATGGTTGGTTATCCCTAATAGTATTTATAATAATGCCGATAATGTTTTTGGTAGTTATACTTTCAAGAAAAAGAATGCTTGAAGTATTTAGCAAATCGCGTGAAAAAACCTCTAAAATAAACGCAGAAGTTGAAAGTTCTCTTTCTGGTATAAGAGTTTCAAAATCATATACTGCTGAAAGGTATGAAATAGAAAAGTTTAATAAAACTAACGAAGAATTTAAAATGGCTAGACAAGATAATTATTTGGTTATGAGTAAATTCCACGTTAGAATGAACTTGTTCACCGATATTTTATACTTAACAACCTTGGTTGCGGGGGGTATTTTCTTCGCTCTTGGTAGAATTAACGCCGGGGATATGACCGCTTATATCTTATACATTTCTATGCTCGTTAACCCTATTCGTACTTTCGTTACTCTTTTTGAACAAATTGAAGAAGGATTAACAGGTTTTAAGCGCTTCCGCGAAATTATGGAAGTAACTCCCGAGGATTTTAGCGAAGGAAAAGTGAAGGTTGATAGTTTAAAGGGTAACATTGTTTTCGATCACGTTACTTTTGGTTATGATAAAAATAAATATAACGCAGAAGGAAGCGAAATTGAAGAAGATAACGATCAAGAAGAAAGATTAGTTATCAATGATATGTGCCTAACCATACCACAGGGTAATACTGTTGCTCTC
>JAFWXT010000039.1 GCA_017522945.1 Clostridia bacterium | reverse complement strand
CCCTTTGTAGCCTTTTCCTTTTTTAAATTATTTATATTGTAAAGTGTTTTTCGTTTGTTAAAAATGGGGGTATCGCCCGTGTTTTTATATTTTGCAAAGTCAGTTTTTTCAAGCACCCTACCACCAAAAGCAATAACGTGATTCATTGCGTCGATAATAGGAAAAACAAGCCTGCCACCTATTGCGTCAAAATATTTATTACCTTCTTTTTTATACTGCACTGCGCCCGACTGCACCATTTCTTCCCGAGTGTATCCCTTTTTTTCAAGATGTTTTACAAGTGAATCAAAATCGGGTGATGCGCCTAAACCAAAGGCGGTTATTTGCGATTTTTCAAGCCCACGCTTTTGCAAATACGCACGGTGTTTTTGCGCGCCTTGCCCCTTTAATGAGTCAACGTAGAAAAGCGCAGTATCGCGCATTAAATTGTATAAACGATTTTTATCGGCAAGTTTTTTCTTGCTATCAAATTCTGCTTTGTAACTACCGTCGTCTTCAGGTAAGGGTATGTGCGCCTTTTCACAAAGCAAAGCAACGGCATCTGGAAAATCGATACTCTCCATTTCCATAACGAACCTAATAGCGTTACCGCCACGCCCACAACCGAAGCATTTATAAAACTGGCCCGATTCGTTTACCGCAAACGAAGGTGTGCGCTCGCTATGCCCGGGAAGCGGACAACAAGCCCAGTAAGACCCGCCCTTGCGCTGAAGTTGACAATAAGCACCGATTACGTCAACGATATTAAGTTTTGCAAGAAGTTCGTCAATGAACTTTTGGTCGAATCTTATCACCTTTAAAAAAATCCTTTTGTTACCATTTTGTGTTTTCGGTTAACTTTTATATATATTAAAATATATAAAAATTATTACAATAAACCTTATACACTTAATTATACCGATTTTTTTTCAAAAATCCTTTTTTTTATTTGAATTTTTTTAATTTTTTTAAAAATTTTTTAAAAAATTAGGCTAAAATTCGATGTTTATTTCTTTTTTTGTATGCTAACCTTTATTTTTCGACCTTTTGCGCGCTAATACTTGACTAAATTAAAAAATTATAATAAAATATACTTATGATGAAAAAATTGCGCCAACTTTTAATTTTAATAGTTTGCTTTATTTCCCTATCTGTTTTTGATACGGGAACTTTTAACGTTAAAGTTAACGCCGAAACTTTGGATGGCAGTAAACTTCAATATTTTGAATTAGATAAGCCTATTAGCGTTTGGCGCGAACAAGATAAGGTTTACATCGCGCAACAACAACTTATAGTTATTTATCAAAACGATACTTACACTAAAATCGAACTTAACGATTTTGAAGTTTCAAGCATGAAAAAATGCGGTAGCTTTTTATTGATTCTTTCAAAAGGCGTACTTTTCTCGATAAACATTGAAACCCATGAAGTTAAACCCTTGGAATTTGAATGCGAAAGTGCTATTTCTTCATTTGCGGTAAAGGGCAATCATTTGGTAATTTGCTCAAATCAACAAGCATTCATATATAAAGTTGATTTACAAAATGAAAACGATTTTACCTTTAACGCAATTTCACAAAACTCTAAGGTTGAATTAGTTGCAAACTCATCCTTGGTTGCGCTTGACCAAAACTTAAACCTATATTACCATTCTCTTGCTTCAGGTCAGGTTTACGTTTGGGAAAAACAAAGCGGTAAGCAAGGCCCTTGTCAAAACCTTTCAACTACCGCGCCCGACTGTTTCTTTTATGCCGATAAATTTTACTACAAGGATAGCGGTAAAATTTACTCACTTGAAAGCGACAACGCAATTCCACAAACAGTTTGTGATTTAAGCGCATTAAATATTTTAAACGATAGTGAATTTTTTGTAGAAAACGGCTTGATTTTAATTTGTGACACTGCAAACGATAGAGTTGTTGAATACGACGTAATCCAAAACCAACTTACTGATTTTGAAATAAGCTTTACAAAAATTACTATTCCACAAAATTTTACCCTTAAATTAAATCAAACACCCGATTATATTCAAATCAATGCAGGTACTATTTTATACGATATAAACTTAAAGGATTCGCAAAACGCAGGCTATTTCGTATTTAACGGTTACCATGAACAAGAACAAACCCAAGATTATTTGGTTGTAAGTGAAATTTCTAATACCTATTATTTAATAGCAGGCGAAAAAATAGCTTTAGTTTTAAAAAGTGATTTTGAAAAAATGCCCATTAACTTAATCACTTCTAATAACGATATGTTTATCACTACTAAAGTTAACGCCTACTTATTACCCTACCTTTCAAATGATTTTATTAGCTTTAACCTTGAAAAGCATTCGGTAGTAAAACAACTTTGCTACTTTGAATTTGAAGGGGTTAATTATTCGCTAATAAGCAGTGGCGAACAAGTGGGATACCTTCCATCAAGTTTTTTAGTTAAAAATCTATTCTCTTTACCCGAATTTAACGAATACAAAACAGCTACGATAACTAACCGTAACGTTAAGGTTTATAGCGATAGCAACTTTACAACGCAATGTGACACTCTTTTGGCAGGCTCAAGCGTAGTTATTGCACAAACGGTCGATGGTGGATATCAAATTATTTACGGTAACGGTAAAACTGGCTACGTTTTAACCCAAGCTATTAGAAAAAAAGGTGAATTTGTAAACCGTAACGTTACAGCAATTATTCTTCTTTCAATAGCCTTTGCAGTTACTGCAGTTTATTTTGAAATTAAATACTTATACCAAAAAAGAAAATTAAGTTCACCAACAAGGCGTAAAAAGTAAAAAAACGCCCTATAGAGCGATTAAACCTATTTTTAACAACTAAAAATGGACTGTGAAATTAACACAGTCCATTTATTTTTTTATTCTTTTTTACTATTTTTCGCTTCTTTTAATTTCGAGATAAAGTTCGTTTAATTGCTTATCTTCAACCGTTGAAGGCGCTTCACTCATTAAGCAAGATGCAGTTTGTACCTTAGGGAATGCAATAACTTCTTTAATTGAATCGCAATGAGTTAAAAGCATTACTAATCTATCAAGCCCAAGCGCTAAACCGCCGTGTGGTGGAGTTCCGTAGTTAAATGCGTCAACGAAGAAACCAAATTTACGCTTAATAACTTCGTCGCTTAAACCAAGAGCTGTAAATACGCGCTTTTGAATTTCTCTTGAGTGAATTCTTATAGAACCGCCCCCTGCTTCTTGACCATTAATAACTAAGTCGTAAGCTTTAGCGT
>JAFWXT010000038.1 GCA_017522945.1 Clostridia bacterium | reverse complement strand
TTTTTGAAAAGGCAACCTATAAGATTTTAGGTGCGCAAATCGTTGGATATGACGGAGTTGATAAACGCATTGACGTTATTGCAACGTCAATCAGGGCAGGGATGAAAGCCGATGAACTAAAAGATTTAGACCTTGCTTACGCTCCGCCGTATTCTTCTGCAAAAGACCCTGTGAATATGGCAGGTTTTGTTGCTGAAAATATCAAAAACGGCATAGTAAAACAGTTTTATTATGAAGATATTACGTCTTTAAGAGAAAGAAAAGACGTGATATTGCTTGATACTCGTACATCTTTTGAATATATGCGTGGCCATGCAGAAGATTTTATCAATATTCCACTTGATGATTTAAGAGAGCGTTTAGGCGAACTTGAAAAAGACAAAAAAATCTACGTTATGTGCCAAAGTGGCTTGCGCAGTTATCTTGCAACACGCATTTTAATGCAAAACGGCTTTGATGCCTACAACTTTGTCGGCGGTTTTAGGTTATACAGCAGTATTAAAACTGAAGAAATATTATCTAAACAATGCTACACCTGTGGCATGGATAAATAAAAGGGGATTCAAATGAAAGGATATATTTATATTTTGAAAAACGCATCATTTCCTGATTATGTTAAAATTGGGTATGCAGACAACGTTGAAGAAAGAGTAAAACAATTAAATAGTAGTGAATGCACTCCATTTGCATTTCGTGTTTATGCAACTTATGAAGTAAATTCTCGTTTAATGGATAAAAGGATTCATTCAATTATTGACAAATTAAACCCAAAATTGCGTTCAATAGACGAATATAATGGACAAAAACGTGTTCGTGAATTTTACGCAATGTCGCCAGAAGATGCTTATTCAATTTTTCAAGCAATTGCAGAAATAAATGATTGTACAGATAAATTGAAGAAATGGGAAGTTTCAGAAGAAAGTATGCGTGAAGAAAAAATAGCTGAAGATATAGCAGAAGAAGCGGATTATGAACGTAAAATTAGGTGTGAAAATTATACGTTTTATAAGACTTGGAATTTATCAGTTGGCGCAGAACTAGCATATGTTAATGATTCTAATATCAAAGTTTCAGTTGTTGATGAAAGAAGATTAAACTATAACGGAGAAGTAATGTACATGACTCCTTTTGCTAAGTTAATTAGTGGAAAGCAATATTTAACTAATGGACCAGGTTGGGTATCAAGACACTTTACATATAATGGTGAATTATTGTTTGATATTGAAAATAAAATAAAGGATAACAAATGATTATTTTAATAACGGGCGCTTCGCTTACGGGGAAAACCCTTTTAGCACAAAAATTACTTGAAAAATATTAATATCCTTAGTATAAAATAGAGGTTTTCAATGATAGAAGTTGTTGCGGCGCTTATTTGGGAGCGCAATAAAAATGAAAATAAGTTTTTGATTTGTCAAAGACCTGCAAATAAGGCAAGGGCGCTCCTTTGGGAGTTTGTTGGTGGAAAGGTTGAAAAAGGCGAAACAAAGCAGCAAGCTTTAATTCGTGAGTGCAAAGAAGAATTAAATATTGTGCTTAATGTTGATGACGTTTTTATGGAAGTTACCCACGAATATCCCGATATAACCGTGCATTTAACGTTGTTTAATGCAACGATATTAGAAGGCACTCCACAAAAATTAGAGCATAACGATATAAAATGGATAACCCCGTCGGAAATTCCTAACTATGATTTTTGCCCAGCAGACGTTGAAATATTAGAAAAATTGATGAAAAGTTAAAGCTTATTATTACACAAGCTATTTATTCTAATTTTATAGGTATTAAAATTATGAACGTATACGAGTTTATGCAAAAAATCGGTTATAGCGATAAAGCTATTGCAGTTTATAATGAAATGCAGGTTAGCGAAGAACTATATTTAGCCAAAAAGGCAGAGTATTATGCTGATGAAAAATTGTTTTTAAGTACGCTTTTAAATGAAACGGGCGAAAACTATTATAAGGCAATACTTTACTATTTTACTTGTATGGGGGCAGACCTTGAACAAAAGTATTTAGATTGGGGCTTTAC
>JAFWXT010000037.1 GCA_017522945.1 Clostridia bacterium | reverse complement strand
ATTAGAAAACACGCAGATTTGGACGAAATCGTAGAAAAATCTTTGCGCCAAGCAGCAATGTGGGACGAATTAAAAGATAGATTAAATAAATCTGCATTAGGGCTTTCGGGCGGTCAACAACAACGGCTTTGCATTGCTCGTTCTTTGGCTGCAAATCCTAAAATCTTACTTATGGACGAACCAACGTCTGCACTTGACCCTATCTCTACGGGTAAAATTGAAGAACTTATGGAAGAATTGAAAAAGGAAATTACCATAGTTATCGTTACCCACAATATGCAACAAGCAACCCGTATTGCGGATAAAACGGCATTCTTCTTGCTTGGCGAACTCGTGGAGTTTGGCAACACCGACGATATATTTACGTCACCAAAAGACGAACGCACCGAACGTTATATTACGGGCAGATTCGGTTGATACCCGTCATAGTATTGATTTTTTTGTAAAAAAACGCTATAATTAAGGAGTAAAGACAATGTCAATTAGAAAAATATTTGAAGAAGAACTTGCCGCTTTGAAGACGGAACTTGTAGAAATGTGCCGCTTAACCGAGCAAATGATTGAAAATGCGATTACCGCGCTTGTTAATCGTGATAGAGAACTTGGAAAAAGCATCGGGCAAATGGATAAGCGTGTGGACGAATATGAAATGGATATCGAAAAACGCTGTATGCGAATACTTTTGAAGCAACAACCCGTTGCAAAGGATTTTAGAGAAGTTTCTACTGCTCTTAAAATGATAACGGATATTGAACGCTTTGGCGACCAAGCAAGCGATATAGGCGATTTGGTTTGCACTATGCCGGGCGAAAAGTATATTAAAAAACTTACGCACATTACTGCAATGGGAAATCTTGCCGTAAAAATGGTTAGAGAAAGCGTAAATTCGTTTATAAATAACAATGAAAGTTTAGCGGACGAAGTGATTAAACTCGACGACGAAATGGACGAAATGTTTTTAGCTGTAAAAAACGATTTAATTGAACTCATTAAAAAAGACGGAAACAACGGCGACCAAGCCATTGAGCTTATGATGGTTGCAAAGTATTTGGAACGTATAGGCGACCACGCTGTAAACGTTTGCGAATGGACAAAATATAACGAAACGGGAGTACACCAAAAATTCTAATGAAAGAACTTATTTATATCGTAGAAGACGACGAAGGAATGCAAGAGGTTTACGAAGGCGCTTTTGAAGAAAGTTACGAAACGAAAATCTTTGAAAACGGTAAAGATTTTTTTGACGAGTTCAATGTTAAAAAGCCCGACCTTGTAATTCTTGATATTATGCTACCGATTATGGACGGATTTACGATTTTAACAAAAATTCGTGAAGTTGATGAGAAAATTCCCGTCATTTGCGTTAGCGCAAAATCAGACGAAATCAGTTTTGTAAAAGGCTTGAATAAAGGCGCGGACGATTATATGGCAAAGCCATTTTCGGTGCTTGAACTTTTGGCACGCGTAAAAACCAACTTACGCCGCGCAAAACTGTACATAACGAGTGCCGACGGCTTTTCGATTGATAACAACGTGTATAAGGCGTTTTATAATGATAAAGATTTAGGTCTTACCATTAAAGAATTCAAACTTTTGAAAATCCTTATTGGAAAAGCAGGCGTGACGGTAGAGCGTGAAGAGTTGTTCCGTGAGGTTTGGGGCGACGATTTTATGGGCGAAACGAGAACGCTCGATATGCACATAGCGGCGTTAAGAGAAAAAATTAAACAAGCGGGAGGGAAAGACTGTATCGTTACCGTTCGTGGTATCGGATATAGGTTTGAAAATAAGTAAATGAAAAAGAAAACTTTATTACAAATCCTTTCGCTTACCTTTATTTCCGTACTTGTAATGTTTATTTTCGGTATCGTTGCCGTAAACGTCAACGCAAAAGCAATGATGAAAGAAAGGCTTGCCGAAGAAACGGAACTTGCTTGCTCACTCGTTCAAACGGAAGAAGATTTTTCGGGGTTTGCAAGATATGCAAACGACGATGCTTTCCGTGTAACCATTATGGATTTAGACGGAAACGTTTTATATGAAAGCGACACAAAATCCCCACTTGAAAACCACATTGACCGTGAAGAAGTAAAAAACGCATTAAACGGAAAGCCCGAAACGGTAGAAAGATATTCTGAAACGTTCGGTTGCAATATGACCTATTATGCTTTAAAAACGGAACTTTCGGACGGAACGGAAATTATTCTTCGTTTGGCAATAAAAAGCAGTCAAATCAACGGATATTTGGGTGTTGCGCTTCCTATTTTAATTGTCGTTTTGGTCGTTTGTTTGATTGTTTCTATCGTCATTTCCAACGTATTATCTAATAAAATATCAAGCAAAATCACCGAAGTTGGCGACAGTTTACGTAGCTTAAATGCAGGTAACTATAAGCCTATCAAAACGGATTCGGGCGAGCCTGAACTCTATTCCGTTCTTAATCAAATTAACGAACTTAACGCAAATACCGCTATCCATATCCAAAGGGTTCAAGAAGAACATAATAAACTGAATACGGTACTTGAAAACGTTTCGCAAGGCATCGTTGCTATTGACGAACAAAAGAAGATTATCTTCGTAAACAAGAGCATTTCTACTATTTTCGATTCTACCGAAAACGTTACGGGTAAAGATTTCATCTATTTGATTGACGATTTGCCCCTTTGTGAAAAGATAGCCCGTCATCTTGGCGAGAATTACGTTTCAGAATACACCTATAAGGGTAAAGAGTTGTCCGTTGTGATTCGCAAGGTGGATAGCCAAAGCGATAACGTATATTCTATCGTGATTATTACGGATATTACCAAAGAAAAAGCAATGCAAAAGCAAAAAAGCGACTTCTTTGCAAACGCTTCGCACGAATTAAAAACGCCCGTTGCCGTTATGCAAGGTTTGTCGGAATTATTGCTTGCAAAAGAAACGCTTGACGACGGCTCTAAAAAGCAGGTGGATAGAATACACAAGGAAAGTTTACGCCTTGCTTCGCTCATTTCGGATATGCTCAAATTAAGTAAACTCGAAAACGGTGAAGATATTGATATGATTCACACTCCCGTTGACGTGAAAGCCGTTGCGGATGAAGTTGCTTTGGAACTTGCTTCTGAATTAAAGAAGAAAAATATAACTTTGGAAGTGAAAGGTGCGGGAACGGTTTTAGCAGATAATAAAAAGATTTTTGAAGTGGTTGAAAATCTTTGCTCGAACGCAATCCACTACAACGTGGAAAACGGCAAAATTACCGTTTCAATTAGCGAAAATAAAGATGAAACGAAATTATCCGTATCCGATACGGGAATCGGCATCGAAAAAGAGAATATCCCACGCCTTTGTGAAAGATTTTATCGTGTAGATAAATCACGCTCTAAAAAAACGGGCGGTACGGGATTAGGTCTTGCAATCGTAAAACACATTTGCGCACTGTATAATGCAGAGCTTTCCATTGAAAGCGAAATCGGTGTTGGCACAACGGTTACAATAACTTTCGACAAAAACAATTAAAAAACTTTCAGAAAAGTAGTCAGGTGTACAAGAACGTGTACACCTGACTATTGACTTTATAGAAAAGTTATGATAAAATAGAATTACAAACACGAACATATGTTTAGAATATGTTTTGTGTGGGTATATATAATTAAGGGGAAATTTCTCCTTTGTTAAGCTTGCAAGCATCGGCAGGCTTTGTAAGTGTGTGTTCGCACGCTTGTAGGATAGTTTCTTACGTTTGCCCGAAGTCGTTTTATGTAAAGGGAAACAAAACGGCTTATTTAGGGTTTTATTGTCGTACAGATTTTTACGACAATAGCGCCGCCCTTTCTCTATCTATTAGGAAAGGCTTGAGATGACTGACCAACGTTTCAAGTAGGCACGCCAACGTTCACAAAGCGTGGTTTGGCGATAGGTCTATTTTGTGGTACAAATTTTTAGGTACTACGCTCTTACAACTTCATATTCGGATATTTAATCCGTGCGAGGTAGAAACGCTATAAGCGTGTTTTAATTCGTACGGATTTTTTGTCCCTTTAGGTCGGTGGTAGTTTTTATCAGCGACTTTTTTTGCGCCCTTTTTTAAGGAAGAAATTTTTATAGAATGGTTAAGTTTTTACTGTTCTCGACGGCTACCACTTGAAGGGCGTAAAAAATTTTTTCAAAAAATTTTTAAGAAAGGAGCAAAAATACCCTGCCAAAAGGACATCGAAATGTCCATTAATAGTGAGGGGTAAAATTATATTAGGAGGAAATCAAAATGAAAAATTATCATCATTATCACCCGCCGTAGGGGGAAGCAAAACTTAGAAACTTTATAAGTGTAGCCCACTACACTTTCGTCTGAAAGTGGTGGGCTTTGCGAGGCTAAGTTTGAACACTTGATGCGGTGCGAAATCTGAAAAAATGTAAGCAGGTTAAGAAAACCGCACCAAATGGCAATTTACCGCTTTTTTGAAGCAGGGATAACGATTCGTAGGGATACAAATTAAAATAAGCAAATAGTAAGTTCGTAAAAAAGTTAGTCTATAGCGGCTAACTTTTTCATTTTTTGTTAAATATTTTTGTAATGGTGACAGACATTGTCATATTTAGTATGTTATAATATAATTATTAAAAACGGATGCTAAATTAAAAGTGCATCCAAAAATATGTCATTTATACCCCAAAACACCTTGATAAAAGTCGAAATATATGCTATAATGTCCAATAGATAGCATAAATTAGTTGCATAAGGAGAAAGATATGGCAACCGCATTAACATCAAACGCAGTTTTGAAAGAATTGAATTTAAGTAGGTCAACATTCTATTATTTGCTTAAAAACAATCTTATATCAGTACAAACTACAGAATCGGGACGCTACGTTTGGGACAAAGAAACGATTGAGAGTTTAAAAGCCTTGCTTGCGGAAAAAACAGAAATAGAACCCGTTATAGAAACTCCTAAGGCAAAGACAACCAAAATTAACAATAGACGTTATTTAGGTAATAAATATAAGCTCCTTGACTTTATCAAAGGAACGGTTGAAAAAGAATGCAAAGGTATTACTACCGTTGCAGACATTTTTGCTGGCACGGGCTCGGTTGCTTCAGCTTTCAGCGATAAGAAACTTATAACTAATGATTTATTGTATTTTAATCACATTTGTCACGTTGCTTGGTTTGGCTCTGAAAAATATGATGAAGAAAAAATAGAGAATCTTATTTGCTATTATAATGCGGTTAATCCCCAAGAAGAGAATTATATGTCGCTTATTTTTGCAGACACCTTCTTTTCTTTAGCCGATTGCAGAAAAATTGGTTTTATTCGTGAAGATATAGAAACTAATTATAAAGAAAATAAGATAAACGCAAGAGAAAGAGCGATATTATTAACATCGCTCCTTTACGCTATGGATAAAATAGCAAACACCTGTGGGCATTATGATGCTTACATTAAAGGAGCTTCTTTTGATAGACATTTAGAATTAAGTATTCCTTTAGCAAGCAATGATAACAACGAAAATAATCAATGCTATAATGAAGATTCAAATCAATTAGTTGAAAGAATTGAAGCCGATCTAGTATATATCGACCCGCCATACAACTCTCGTCAGTATTGTGACGCTTATCACTTGCTCGAAAACGTAGCAAAATGGGAAAAACCTGAAGTTAAGGGCGTTGCACTTAAAATGGATAGAACTTCTTTAAAAAGTGATTATTGCACTTCAAGCGCAACCAAAGCTTTTGAAGATTTAATCTCTAAAATTACAGCTAAATATATCCTTCTTTCCTACAACAATATGGCAGAGAAAGGAAATGGTCGTTCAAATGCAAAGATTAGCGATGACGATATTATGCGTATTCTTTCAAGAAAAGGTAAAGTAAAAGTCTTTTCGGAAGATTACAAAGCATTTAGCGCAGGCAAATCAAATATAACTGATAATCAAGAAAGATTGTTCCTTTGCGAGTGTTACGATTACTCTCAAAAAGAAGTAATACAATCTCCACTAAACTATACAGGTGGCAAGTTTAAGTTATTACCCCAAATTCTTCCACACTTTCCAAAAGACGTAGAATGTTTTATTGATTTGTTTTGTGGCGGCGGAAATGTTGGAATAAATGCACCTTGTAACAAAGTTATCTTCAATGATAACAATTCGTTGTTACGCTTTATGTTTGGTACTTTCAAAAATATGGATAAGCAAGCTACATTTGAATTGATTGACCATATTATTGAGAAATACGGTTTATCTAACACCGAGAAATATGGATACGAGTACTATGGGTGCAACAGCGCAGAAGGACTTGCAAAGTATAATAGTGAAGCCTTCTTAAAATTAAGAGAAGATTTCAACCATAACACAAACATTGATTATAACTACTATATAACACTTTACGTTCTTATCGTTTATGCTTTTAATAATCAAATAAGATTTAATCGTAAAGGCGAATTTAATTTGCCCGTAGGCAAAAGAGATTTCAATAAGAAGATGCGAGAAAAACTTTCTTCTTTTATAGATAGACTTAAAAGTGGTGACTATAAATTTGAAAGTTATGATTTTAGAGAACTTCCAAACGAAGAATGGAACGATAAAACATTTGTCTATGTTGACCCGCCATACCTTATTACTTGTGCTACGTATAACGAACAAGACGGTTGGAATGAAACTCTTGAAAAAGAACTATTAAAATATTTAGACAACTTACACGAGCGTGGAATAAGATTTGCTCTATCTAACGTGCTACACTCTAAAGGAAAGGAAAACAAACTGCTTATCGAGTGGATAAATAATAATATCGGTAAATATAGAGTTATATATCTTGATTACACGTATTCAAATTCAAACTATCAAACAAAAGACAGAACGTCAAAAACGGATGAAGTCCTTATCGTTAACTACTAAGGAGAAAGAAAATGCCTGCATATAAAAGTTATTGTTGGTCTCTTGGAACTACAAGTTTCAGAATGGTAGAATTTAATAGAAAAATTGAAGAACAACTCAGATTGTTAAACGACTTTTGGTCTCTTCCCCAATATAGCAATGAAAATTGGAGCGCAAATAACGCTATTCAAGTTGCCTACTATGAGTTCATAAAAGAACAAGGCTTTATTGAAGATAGAGAAGCTCCAAGAAAAGATAAAGACGCAAGAGAAAAGACATCAGGTTTAGTTGATTTAGGTCTTATCAATGACGAGCGTAGATTAACTTCTGCCGGACAAGCATTGTTAGCTGTCGCTCAAAGCGGAAATTTTGAAGATAACAACTTATTACAAATTCCCGCTGATAGTTTCATCTATTTTAAGCAGTTATTAAAACTTTCGTGTCCGTTCGATGGCGCACCCGTTCGTCCTTATGTTGTTTTAACATATATGCTTGCTGAGCTCGGTCAAATTAGCAAGGAAGAATTTACATATCTTCTTCCACTTGCAATTAATAGAAACAAAACGGATATGATTATCAACTATATTCGTGAAATAAGAAATGGCAACGCTACAATAGACGAGGCAATTACTTCCGTATTGTCTGAAATGGATAATTATATCGAAGCTAAAAGATTGTTGTTAGAAGTAGATATTGTAAATGAGGCAATAATCCAAGAAATCGGTATGAACAGAAAGAGTCGCGCTTACGATAAACCATATTTCAATTTATATTGTACTTTAACGGCTTTTAAGAATGCTCCAACGGATGATAATGCTCGTTTTTTGTTTAATACGGTTAAATCTATTTCAGGTAAAGCTTCTACTTATTGGAAACAGTATTTATTTAACACATCTTTGACTTCAGTAGTTGAGCGCGACGGTGCTTCTACGGTAAATCAAGTTGATTTATTTAGAGTTGATAACGAAGAAGAGTTGAGAAAAGAGTTTTTCCGACTTTTACATTTGTTTAAGGCAAAAAGTTTGTTGGACGATTACTACGACTTAAATAAGCGCTATTTCAAAACAAGTGACACTGTCCTTTTTAGGGATGACGCTGTTAAGTTCGACATAATTCCTAACTGCTATTTCTCTTTGGTGAAAGACGCCTTATTAGATATTGCTTTTACCGAAGCGACCAATTTATACAGCAACACGAATTTAGTTGATATTGGCACTAATTTTGATGTTCAACAAGAACAGTTATTTGAAAAAGCAGAAGAATTGTATGGAGTTCAAGTTCGTAATTTTTACGATATCCAAGGATTTGTGGATAGAGAAAGATATGCACGTTTGAATCAAATGATTGACGAGAAATTTACTGATGAAATTCTTGTAAATCTTATGACTCACTTTGAAAATCGCAACGATAATGAAATTCAAGCTCTTGTAACGAACAATGCAGATGTTCCAACCATCTTTGAATACGTACTTGCTATTGCTTGGTATAAAATATCGGGCAGACAAGGTAAGGTTTTGGAATATATGAATTTATCATTAGATGCCGATTTGCTCCCTATTTCTCATGCAACGGGTGGTCACGAAGATATTACATATAAATACGAAGCGACAGATAACTATCCTGCGCATACGCTTTTAATTGAAGCAACCCTTGCAGGTGGAACTAATCAACGCCGCATGGAGATGGAGCCTGTTTCAAGACATTTGGGAACATATCTAATAACTCATGACGAAAGTGCTTATTGTTTATTTGTATCCCCATATTTAGATTCGAATGTTATGTCCGATTTCCGCGGAAGAAAACTTATACCTTTTAGAGTTGGAAATGCTGTAATAAATTCAATGAAAATCATTTCTTGCGCTACAGCAGAAATGAAGAGAATGATTCTTAATAGGATGACTTATGCTGAGTTATATCCCATTTTTGAAAACGCTTATCAGTCTAACATTATTGAAGGGGAAGAATGGTATTTGCAAGAAATTAAAAATAGAATTTAGGAGACCTTATGACACCTTGGGAAATTGCTAAGTATTTAATAGACTGCAAAAAAGATATAGACAGTATTATGTTTATATCTGAAAACGTGCGCTCTATTTCAAATCTTAATTTAAGAAACATACTTGATTCAAGGCTAAGAGATTTTTATATCAAAATTAGGGTTGTATACGATAAATCTATTACTAAAAAACATCAAAAGGAACTATGTAAGACTGACACTATTTTAGAAAGGACTTTACACGAAGTCGATAAAAATTATGCACATAAAGATGATGATTATATCCCAACTGAAATTGAGTTTGCCGAATTAATTGCTACACTTAAGGAACGTTTGGAACATTGTAAAAAGTTGTGCAAGGAGTGTATTCCCAATATTACGTTTGACTATGTTCCGTATGATAGAGACTTGTATCGGTTTATGCATTGCATAACCCCAAGTGTTGAAATAGAGTTGCAAAAGAAATTATATCCAAACTACACAAAAACCTTTAATGAAGCTCTTGGAAAAAATGTTAAAACTTTTCACGATATAGAGAATATTAAAATGATAAATAACCCCGGCGATTACGGAGTTATTATGGAGTGTGGCTTAAACTTTTATGAAGGATTGCAGAATCGTCAAGATGCTTGCATACGTGTAAATGTTTTGTTTAAGGAAAATATGTGGTGTTCATTAAAGGAAAAAGATAAATAACGAATAAGAAACAAAATGATTAAACCTATGGAGTATAATATGAGAAAAAAGAAAAAAACTCTTGATGCAAAAAGTCCAGAAACAACTAAAACTAAGATTAACAAAATTATATACTTTGATAAGGAAACCATAAGAAATATATTACAGCAATACTATAAAGGCACAAAACAAACTGTTACAAATGAAAAAGATGGCGGTTCAATAAAACTAGAAAGTAATATCGAGTCAGAAGCTTCGATAAAAATGCCATTACCGTTTTTTGCTAGGCTAAAATTCTTGTTTTCAAGTAAGCTTGCAACAGAGTATATTTCTCAATTTGATAAGACTGTAACAGTAACATCTACAGAGATTTCGGATTTTGAGAAAGTAAAAGACGGATTTACTGAGTTTAAAGAAGTTATTGTATCTGACATTGAAAATTCTGCAACGTTTTTTAGAGTAGCAGGAAATTATATCCGAATATTAAAGAGTGGCGTAAAAGATGTTGATGTTAAGGAATTTAAGAATGTAATGGAAGGGTACGAGGGGTATGACCATTACAAAATAAACAATGATACGTATTTAAGATTTAACTCCACCGCTTTTTTAAGCAATTACAAAAGAAATGATTTGCTTAATTCAAAATTAACTGTGTATTGTATTTTTATTGGTAGTTTTCCAAAATCTAGTTTTGATTTTATAGACCAATTAAATAAGATGCAAAATCTCACAACAGTTACTTCAAATGAAACTATAGGTGATATTTATCCAAATATACTTAATAATGATATTTGCGAAGGAAAACCTAGTTGTAAAGATTCAAAAACAACTTCTGAAACACATATTAAACTCTTTGATGTCGTGTATGCAAGTATAAGTCAAAAGGAAGAATAAAAATGAGAACGTTTAATATTGTTATTGGTTCAAAAGCTTATTTTAGCGACAAAATCAAAGATTTAGTTAAACCAACACTATTTTTGGATATTGTAATCCTAAACGACAACTATCACAAAGCAGGCAAACCGTTTCCCAACAATGAAAAAGCTAAATTGCTTATCGTTAGAAATGATAGTTATATTGGAATTACTGAATCTGCTAATGATAGAGTTGGAAATTTAATTATTGAATTAACTAATGATGATGCAGTTATTTGGCTACATAATCCTTCATCGAGTTTATTATTTTTCTTAAACAGTCTTAACGATTCTAAGGAAATTACATTGAGCACAGACCGACAAGAATATGATATAGAACGGGATAAAAGCAATTTTGTCAATGGGATGAAAGCAATCAGTCAAATAGTGATTGGGCAAGACAAAGCAATTATTGAAACAAGTAAGTCCTTGCGTTACTTAACATCCGTTCAAAGGAAAAAGCCATATGTTATAATGTTGTATGGCAATAGTAGTATAGGAAAAACCGAATTAGTTAAAGCTATCGCTAAAAACTTCTTTGATAATAAGTTTTTAGAAAAACATTTATCAATGTTTAGGAGTAATGTAAATAGTGACTACCTGTTTGGCGACAAGCCTAATAGACGGAGTATAGGCTTTGATTTGCTTGAACGAGAATCAAATTTAATCTTTTTAGATGAATTTGATAAATGTGCTGAATTTTTCTATTCCGTGTTTTATACGCTATTTGATAATACCGTCTTTAAGGATGCCGTTTATGAGGTTGATATATCTGGAGCATTAATAATTTTAACTTCAAATTATTCAAACGAAGATGAAATGAAAGAACATTTAGGACTTCCTATATATTATCGAATTGATAAGTTTATTCATTTTGAAGATTTTAGTCAAGAAACTATTTATAAAATTGTATGTAAAGAGTTGGACGATAAATATGAAGAATATAAAGACTATTTTTCAAAAGAAGAAGTTTATTCAATTGTTTCGAAACGTATCTTATCTCAAGGAGAAAATGCACGAACGATAAAAAACAAAATCCAAGCCGTTTTAGAGGAACTACTGTTTAAGACAATGTTGGAGAGCAAAGAAGAATAGCCTTTTACGCTTGAAAAAAATTAAAAACATTCAAAAAAGTAGTCAGGTGTACAAGAACGTGTACACCTGACTATTGACTTTTATAGATTCTTATGATAAAATAGAATAACAAACACGAACATATGTTTAGATTATGCTTTGTGTGGGTATATAATTAAGGGGTTTCTACCCCTTTGTTAAGCTTGCAAGCATCGGCAAGCTTTGTAAGTGTGTGTTTCGCACGCTTGTAGGATAGTTTCTTACGTTTGCCCAAAGTCGTTTTATGTACAGGGAAACAAAACGGCTTATTTAGGGTTTTATTGTCGTACAAATTTTTACGACAAGGTGCCATCCTTTCGCTTTTATTAAGTGAAAGGCTTGGAGAGGCTGACCAACTCTTCAAGTAGGCGCGCCAACGTTCAAAAAACGTGGTTTGGCGATAGGTCTATTTTGTGGTACAAATTTTTATGTACTACACTCTTACAACTTCATATTCGGATAAGCAATCCGTGCGGAGTAGAAACGTTTTAAGTGTGTTTTGATTCGTGCGGATTTTTTGTCCCTTTAGGTCGGTGGTATTTTTATCAGCGACTTTTTTGCGCCCAAAAAATAAATTTAGGAGGAAACTAAAATGAAAAATTATCTTCATTACCACCCGCCGTGATTGGAAAGCAAACGGCAAGCAAAACTTTAAGAAAATCAGTAAAGTGTAGCCCACTATACTTCGAAAATCGAAGTGTGGGCTCTGCGAGGCTATTTTACGACCAAAAAAATTATAAGGAGGAAACCAAAATATCGTATTTAGTATGCCATATGGAGAAATACCATAAACAAGAAGTTTCGCCCGTTGAAGAAGAAAACGAACGTGACGAAAACTTTGAAGCGGACAATCCGCAAATAGATAGCGAAAGAACAAAAGACAATTATCATATGAGCTTTAGCACTCTTACTTATACCGAGTTTATCAATAAACGCTTGAACGAATTGGGTTTACATCCACGCAAGGATGCCGTTGTTATGAGCTCTTTTGTGGTAGGCTCGGACAAGACGTTTTTTGACGGCTTACCTAAAATGTTACAGTACAGTTTCTTTTCGGATTGTGCTAAGTTCTTTGAAGAAAGATACGGAGAAGAAAACGTAATATCGGCGGTTGTACATTTAGATGAAACCACACCGCATATGCACTTAAATCTTATTCCTATCACTCCCGACGGTAGATTATGTAGTAAGGACTTATTTGACAAGCCGAAACTACAACAACTTCAAACGGACTTTTACAAAGCAGTTGGAAAGAAATATGGCTTGCTGCGTGGCAAAGAAGGAAGCCAAGTAAAACATCTATCCACCGCCGAATACAAAGCCAAGAAGATTATAGAAGAAGCTGAAGCAATTAGGCGTGAAAACCAAGTGTATGCCGATGCTTTGGAAGAAGCCAAAAACGGAGAGATACCAAAAAAGCGTGGAAAACTACAAGAACAAGTGGTAGCGTTAACGGTTGCAAATAAAGACTTAACCGAGCGTCTTGACCGTTCTATGCAAGATACTCTTGATATGGTTAATGAAAACAAGAAGATTAAAGTAGAACAGTTAAAAGACGTTAAGTATGCCCAAGTCGGTAAATACATAGCAAGCAATGCGCCGAATTTATGTAGAAATATCTTAAACGGCGCAAACTCCGTTAGCGTATTCTTTTCTGCAGTAGAAGATTTGTGTAAACCAAGCGTTATGTCGCAAGTTCCCCGCTTGCAACAAATTGAAGCGGAAATTGAAAGAGAACGTGTAATCCACGAGCGTGAAAACGCCACTAAAACTGAATATAAGAAAAAATTTAATAATAACAGTAAAGCCGATTAAAATATCGGTAATTACTACGTGCTGTCTAAAAATTTTTTACTTTTACCTATCAAAAGCTAT
>JAFWXT010000036.1 GCA_017522945.1 Clostridia bacterium | reverse complement strand
TCTACGTATTTTCCAACAGCCTGCTCTAACTGTTTAAGATGCTTTAACCCAACTTCAACGCTTTTTTCCAGTAATGCCTCCATAACCTCAGGTTCTTCAATTAGTAACATCATAGTGTTAACCATTCCACCAGGGCTTACTTGAAGGTCGTGTATGCTCTCGCCAAGGCATATACACAAATCCGTTTCTTCTGAAATCCTTTTAGCTTGCTCTTCCATATGACGTAAACGCCTATCGTCAAGTTCTTCTTTAGGCGAATATTTGTCTGGATCGGGAATTATAAGATCGGCGGAAAAATTGGTAACGGTATTACCATCAAAATAATATCCGCCTTCGGGGCAAATCTTGTCACCCCAAGAAACACTTCCGTCCGCATTATTTATAAAATTTTCTGTTATCGGAACTGAAAACCTTTTTTTCCAAAGAACTTGTTCCTTCCACTCGTTCGCCACATCACCGCGAAGATTGCTACCACACATACAAGGAGAATCGAGAAGTATAATATCCCCATCCATAGCGCGTATCACAGGCTCATCAAATACGGCATTCATCATAAAAGTATCTAATCTTGTTAGATGATTATCACAGCCAAGCACCTTTTTCAAATTATCATATGCAATCATATGCATGCCTGCAGTTTCACAACCACCAAGCCCATTTGGCACACGATCTGGAATACGGTGTTCTAATACCGAACGCACGCGTTCTCTTGAATTCATAATAATTTTCTCCTACTTTAACATTTATTTTTTTTTATTATATCAAAACCATTCAAAAAATTCAATAACATATACTGTCAATATATTGACATATCCTGCTACACGTGATATACTTATTTAAACTAAAAAAGGAGAAAGTTCGATTGATCAATATAACTTCAATCCGCCATACTTGGCCAAGTCCACCCGGTTTTTGTCTAAACCGCCCTAATGGTCATCCCGATTACACTTTCGTACATTTTATTACTAGCGTAGAATTACGCCTTAACGGAAAAAGCGTAATTGCGCCAGAACACTCATGTATTATATATAAGCCGTCAACCCCGCAATACTTTTTATGCCCCAAAGGAATGCTACACGACTGGTTTCATTTTAATGGAGTATCAGAACAACTATTCAGCGACTTAGATATTCCAACCGACGTTTTGATACTACCAAAGCAATGGTCGTTTATAACTGAGCTTGTTGAAGAAATTGAAACTGAATTCTATGGTAAAAGAAATTATAGCGAGCCTTTAATAGATTTAAAAATCAACGAATTGTTCATAAAAATAGGTCGAGCACTTAAAGGTGAATATTCTAAAATAACTGATAAAGAAATCACTTACGCGCTTAGACAACTACGAATAGAGATTTCGCAAAATTTGTCACAAGATTGGACGGTTTCTAAAATGGCACGCAAGCTTATGCTTAGTCAATCACGCTTTGCTCATATTTATCAAAATTTTTATGGCACTACCCCGATTGAGGATGTGATTCGAATGCGTATTCTTTCAGCAAAAAATGCTTTAGAATTTACGCAAAGTACAATTTGTGAAATTTCATATTCATTAGGATATCGCAACACCACACATTTTTGCCGACAATTCCGCCAGTTTGTTGGAATTTCCCCTTCGCAGTATAGAAAAAATTGCAACTAACTGTTTAAACATTTACTAAAGCACTGATAAAATATCTTCAAAATTAAAAATGAGTTCGATTAAATACCGAACTCAACTTTAATATGTTTAATTTAATTTTTATATAAAATTTACACTACGTTAGCTTAATTTTCGCTAAGTGGTGTTTTTTATTTTAATTTTTCTTATTTTTCTCACAACGTAGTATCCAAAATGCATAAGCAATAGAAGTAATGGTTAAAACTATTGCCGTTACAATATCTAAAGTAAAATCGCTAATATGAAATAAACTTGTTGCATTTACGATGCTATGGGTTGCAATACATAAAAATAAACTGCCCGTTTTATAAAAAATAACCGTAAATAGAAAACCAGCCGAAGATGCGTAAACAATTTGAAGTAAAGTTGAAACAAGTTCTGCACCGTTAAGTAAATTTACTATATGCCCTATTCCAAAAGTTAAACTACTTACTATAATTGCAACGGTAAGATTATCTTTTTGTAATACTTTAAATAAAAAGCCCCTAAAAATTATCTCTTCAATAACGCCAACTGCTATCATTGAAATAATAAATAATATGCCTTCAAACAAATTGAAATTAAGATTTATTCCACCCCAAAAGTTAACGGATATCATAAGATAAATCGGAATAAAGCATAAAAAAGTTTTTTGGTTATATTCTGCACCAACTAATCCGTATTTTGAAGATAAACCATTATTTTTTATCCAAATTACTAAAAATAAGGCCATAGCTATCGATAGTGGAGCGGTGATTACCTTATCAATTCCTAAATTAGAAGAAACTGAATCGGCAACGCTCATTAACACAACGTAAGCAATAATCCAAATTATAGTAAAAAATAGCTCGCTCTTTTGATAGATCTTTTTCATTTTTCCTTAGTTCCTATGCTAATACAGTTATATTATACAACCCTTATAAAAATTTGTCAATAACTGATTGTATCTTTGTTTATGCAAATGCTATTTACAATACCAAATGAAGCCATAAACACTATTATTTGCGTGTTACCGCTACTGATTAGCGGAAATGGCAATCCAGTTGGCGGAATACTACCCGTAACAACTAAGGCGTTAACGGCTATTTGTATTATAAAGATAAACGCTATTCCCATAGAAAGCAGATAACCGAAAAAGTTATCGCATTGCTTTGCGGTTTTCACGATGCGCCACACGATAACGCCAGCTAATAGAAAGAGTAAAACAACTCCTACAAAGCCCACTTCTTCGCCTATAATTGAAAGTATAAAATCGCTTTCGGCAAAGGGTAAAAAACGCATTTTTTGGCGAGATTTAAAAAGTCCTACTCCAAAAAGGCCACCCGATCCAAGTGAATAAAGAGACTGCAATAATTGATACCCTTCACCCTTTGGTGACGACCATGGATCTAAAAATGCAGTTAACCTTTTTAAACGATAGGGCTCTATAATAATTAAAAGCGGAATCATTAAAATAATAGGAATAAATATTAGCACAAAATGCTTAATTTTCATACCTGCAATAAAAAGCATAGCAAGCATAATAAGCCCAACGCAAACGGTTATCGACATATTTGGCTCAGCAATGATTAAAACACATGTTATTCCGCCTGCAATAAGCAGGGGTAAAACGCCTTTAAGTGTTCTAATTCTTGATATATCGTTTGAAAGATAGGCACTTGCAAAAATAACGAATGCAAGCTTTGAAATGTCAGATGGCTGAATTGTAAAAGAGCCTATTCCAAGCCACCTTTTTGCACCGTAAACTTCCCTACCTAACGGAGTTAATACAAGAGCTAACAAAATTGAAGAAATTATAAAAAATACAAGCGAATATTTTTTAATTTTTCTATAATCGATAACACTTGCTATTACAAAGGTAATCCAACCTATAACGTATCCTATAATTTGCTTTTTTAAAAAATAAAATTTGTCGTTATAATCCTTTTCGGCGACGTAATAAGATGCTGAATAAACAAAAATTCCACCTAAAACACACAAGAGCAAAATTGAAAAAATAAGTATTAAATCACTTTTAATTTTACTTGCATTCATTAACCTATTATTCACTTACATCGCTTCCGTTTATTAGCTCGATAAATCTTTCTCCACGCTCCTCAAAACCGTTAAACTCGTCAAAGCTTGAACAAGCCGGCGATAACAAAACACATTCGCCACTTCTTGCAATAAGCTTTGAAAATTTTATTGCGTTTTCAAATTTATGCACCAAGTTAATTTCTTTTTTAGAATATTTTTTTGCTATTTTATACAATTTTTCACTGCTTTCACCGTATAAAATTATACTTTTTACTTTTTCAGTTGCATCTAAAGTAGAAAATAACTGTTCATAACCTTCGCCCTTATCTCTACCACCGATAAGAAGATGAGCACTTTCTTTTACAGTGTTAATTGCCGATACCGTTGACATAGGGTTAGTTGATTTTGAATCGTTATAATATTTAACGCCACCCTTTTCACAAACGAATTGTATTCTATGCTTTACTCCCTTAAAATCTTTTAACCCTTCAATTATAACTTGCTTTTCAACGCCTAAAATCTTACAAACGCAAATAGTTGCAAGAGCGTTTTGAACGTTATGTATTCCGCTAATCGAAAGCTCGTTTATATCTAATAAATGTTCATCTTTCCAATAAATTTTATCGTTTAAAAGATACGCTCCGTTTACCTTTTCACTAAGTGAAAAATAAAGGATTTTTGCTCTTGTATTTTCCGCAAACGAACATATTTTTTTATCGTCGGCATTGAGTACGGCATACTCACTTTCCCTAAGGTTTTTAAGCAATCTACCCTTTAAATAGCAATAATTATCCATATTATAATGGCGTGATAAATGGTCGGGCGAGATATTTAAAATACAAGCTATATGCGGAGCAAAAAACGCAATGCTTTCAAGTTGAAAACTCGATCTTCTACGATACCAATGCTTTTTTCATCACTTTTATCAAAATATTCGCATAGCGGAATACCAATATTACCTGCAAGAAAACTATTTACCGAACTTTTTGAAAGCACGTGTTCGATTAGCGAACAAGTTGTAGTTTTACCGTTTGTTCCAGTAACTGCAACAATAGGCGATTTTGTAAGGTAAAAACCAAGTTCAAGTTCACCTATAATATTCTTTTTTAAACGCCTAGCTAAAATAGGAATTTCATTATCGATTGCAACGCCCGGGCTAAGCACTACTACGTCGCAAAGTTCAATAACGTTTTCAATGTTTTCGCCGTTTACAAGTTTTGCCCCGCGCGCACATAATTTATCAACGTTTGACTGAACACCCGAATTTAAATTATTATCGTAAATATAACATTCGGCATTTTTTGAAAGTAATGCGTTACACGCCGAATACCCACTTCGCGATAAACCAACTATTAAAAATTTGCTTTTTTTAAAATACATACTACCCTCGCATAATACTTAATATACAAATAATACCAACAAGTAAGGTTACAAACTTATAAACGAAAACAATTTTACTTTCGCTATGCCCCTTATACTCAAAATGATGGTGAAGCGGAGCCATTAAAAAAACGCGTTTTCCAGTTTTTTTAAATACTAATACTTGTACGATTACTGATATGCCCGAAAGCACGAACATTATTCCTAAAATAGGAATTAAAAGAGCGTTTGAACTAAATATTGATATAACGGCTATTATACCGCCGAGATATAAAGAGCCTGTATCCCCCATAAAAACCTTTGCTGAATAACTGTTATATACTAAAAAGCCTATCAAAGCGCCACCTTGTATAAGCGAAAGCAATGCTAAATTACTTGCTTCGGCAACGCTTACAAAATTATTTGAAAACAAATAAGATTGTAAATGTAAAATAGCGTAAAGCAATAAAAAATACAGATAACTAACGCCTCCGGCTAGCCCATCGAGTCCGTCGGTAAGATTTACACAGTTGGTCGTCGCTAAAAATACGAAAAATATAAGTGCCGAACCAAAAATTCCAAAATCTAAATAGATATTAAAAAAGGGAATAAAAAAATGAGTATATCCCCTATAATATGCAAAAATACCCGTTATAAGTGATATTACCGCCTGAAAAATAATTTTTTGCTTAGCGGTAAGCCCTTGATTGTCACCCGAACGAATTTTAATATAATCATCTAAAAATCCAACTATTAAAAAAGCGAATCCTACGATTACACTTGCCCAAGCCAAAGTATTACTTCCCTTGGAGAAAATAGGAAGCAACACTAAAATAGGCAAGGCGAATATAAAACCACCCATCGTAGTAGTACCCGCCTTTCCCGCATGTTTTTCAACGTAGCCCAAAACGTTTTGCCCTGCTTTCAGTCTTCTAAGTAAAGGAATAATAATAAGCCCAAATAAAAGGCTTAAAATCATTGATAGAAAAAAAGCTAATAAATCGCTTTTATAGTCATTTATATTATTCATATTTACTTTTTACCAAAGTACAAGCGACTTCTTTATCCGAAAATCTTTTATAAAATCCCATTTGCTCTTGATATTCTTCAGCTCCCTTACCTGCAATCAGTATATAATCGCCTGCGTTTGCTATTTGCACGGCATATTCAATCGCTTGTTCTCTATCCCGAATAGTTATGTATTCGCGTGTTATTAAGCGAATTCCGCGCTCAATTTCACCTATAATAAAATTTTCATCTTCAAAACGCGGATTATCCGATGTTATTACAGTAAAATCCGCAAGTTCACCGCTAATTTTTCCCATTACTTCACGCTTTGTTCTATCGCGGTTTCCACCGCACCCAAAAACACAAATGAGTTTTGATTCTCCTTTAACTTTATTAAGCGCAGTTAGCGCGTTTGAAAGTCCATCAGGAGTGTGAGCATAATCAACGAAAACGTTTATTTTATCGCAAACTCTTTCCATTCTACCGCTTATTCCCTTAAACGTTGATAACTCTTGAGCAATTTTTGAAGTTTTTGCACCACAAAGCGCGCAAGTTGTTGCTATGGCAAGCATATTATATACGTTAAATATTCCCAAATAACAACTATTTATATCATATAAGCTATCAAAAAGATTCATTATAAAGCTAATTCCTTCTGGCTTTTCTAATAAATCGATAGCAAAAACGTCGGAAGGGTCTTCTATTCCGTAACTAATAGTTCCGCTTCTGCGCATACAAATAATTTGTTTACCAGTAACGTCATCGGCGTTTACGATGGCAAGTTTACATTTTTTGTCGCTAAAGGCCGACAATTTTGTTTGCCTATAACTTTCATAATTTTCAAAAAAATCAAGATGCTCGGGTGTACAATTTGTAAAAATTAAAATATCAAACTTAAAGTCTGCTTTTTCGTAATAAATGGCGTGAGCCGAAAGTTCCATACAAACGGTTAAATATCCACTATCAACGCAATCTTTAAGTATTGAATATAGCATAGGCGTATCGGGTGTAGTAAATCCAGTATCGTATATTTTTTCGCCAACTTTTGCCCCAAAAGTTCCTATCTTTGCGCATTTTATACCAACGCTATTTAAAATTTTTGCTGTATGTTCACAAACAGTCGTTTTTCCGTTAGTGCCAACCACACCGATAGTTTTTAGCTTTTTGTATGGATAATCAAACAAAACAGAGCAAATCTCGTTAACTGCTTTTCTAACGTTGCTTACCACAATTTGAGTTATATCTTCATCTTCAATAATTTCACTTGTTAAAATAGCAACAGCACCCTTGTTTTTTGCTTGTTTAATAAACTTAGCGCCTTTTGCTACTTTGCCGTTTATACAACAAAATATACTGTTTTGTCTGCAGTCACTATCCTTAAAGGTAATCCATTCGATATCAAGATTTTCTTCGTTATTTATAATTTTACAATCTATATTTTTTAATAATTCACTTAGTTTCATATCATACCACTGGTTTTATATTTTTTGCTTGAATTATATCGCTGAAAATATTTTTACAAATAGGCGCGGCAACGGTTGAGCCATACGCCCCACCCACTGGCTCGTCAACGATTACGAGCGCAAGATATTTGGGATTATTACTTGGAAAAAATCCTACGAAAGACATAACGTATTTACCTACGTCAATAACTCCGTTTTTATATTTTTGAGCCGTACCTGTTTTACCGCCTACTTTGTACCCTTCAATATAGGCTTGCTTACCGCTACCGCTAGCAACAACGTCTTCTAAACAAGTTTTTATGTACTTTGAAGTTTGTTCGCTTATTACTCTATTAACTAAGGTTGGATAAGTATTCGATACGGTTTGGTTTTCATTATATACCCTTTCAAGCATTTACGGTTGATAATAATTACCGCCGTTAACTGCCGCACAAACAGCACTTGCAAGTTGAATAGGTGTAACCGCAATAGTTTGTCCAAAGCCTATTCTCGCCAAATCACCATCGGTTACTGCTTGCTCAGGTACGAGCATACCTATCGCCTCACCTTGAAAATCTACCCCAGTAGGTTTACCAAAATTAAAATTTTGTATATAGGAATACATAGTAGATTTGCCTAAAGATAGCGCAATATCCACAAAAATAGGGTTACAGCTATTGTTTAACGCCATAGCCAAATTCTCGTTTGCGTGTTTGCCATTGGCGTGAGTAGTCCAACATTTAATCTTTCTACCGCCAACTATTCTATATCTTGAAGAATTAAAGATATATTCCGGTGAAAATGCTTTTTTATTACCTCTATTATATTCTTCAATATTCGCGCTTGCAGTTATAACCTTAAAAGTTGAGCCCGGCTCGTAACTATCCAAAATCAAGCTATTTCTACCAACTTTTAAAAGATATTCCATATCATCACGCGGAATTTCATTTAAATCGTAGGATGGTTGTTGCGCCATTGCAAGAATTTTTCCAGTAGATGGTTCTAAAACTAAAACTTGTGCGCTTTTTGGGGAATACTCGGCAACAGCTCTTGCAAGTTGATTTTCACAAATTAACTGAATTTCACTATCAATTGTTAGTTGAATATTAAAACCGTTAGTTGCAGGTAAATAGGTTGCATTTTGGGATAAATCAGTACCCGTTAAGTCGCTTTCGTAAATTATTTCGCCGTTTACGCCCTTTAAATACTCGTCGTAGTACTTTTCCAAACCGCTTTGCCCAGTGCCGTCGGAAGATAAATAACCAAGCGTTTGGCATAACGCGCTACCTAAAGGATACACACGCGTGTTATCAATAGAATAATAAACACCGCTTAACTCGTAATCAAGAAGCTCGTTTACCTTACTTTTTTCAAGTTCACCTATAATTTTAATTTCAGAAGTAACCTTTTTAGTTAACTTTTCACGCAATTTATCTTGATTTAAGTTAAACAACTTTCCAAGAACACTAATCACACCTTCGATATCGGTAACGCAACGCGGACGAACGTAAATAGAATAAGTCCCCTTCGAGCCTGCCAATAAAACGCCGTTTTTATCTACGATATCACCGCGTTTTGCTTTAATTGGAAGTTCGCGAGTCCATTGATCTATTGCTTTTGCTCTTAAAAATCCGCCTTTAACAACTGTTACCGAAAATAATTTACCTAAAATGAACAAAAAAAGAAAGGCTACCGCAAGAAAACCTGCGAATAACCTCTTTCGTAATTTCGATATTGAAAAATCTTTAAAAATATTAGTCCCTCCAACTTGCCGTTAGAAGTTCAATGCGCTAATGATAAAATGCAAATATTAGCCGGCAATCATACCCATTTCTGTTGCTTTACGAGCGATTTCTTCATCGGAAGAAACAAAATTGTAAACAGAATTAAGTTCTTGATTTTCGGTTTGAAGCATTTCAATACGCGCTTCTTGCTCACTAATGCTTGTATTCATACTTTTAATAAGTCTTGTATTCATTATGATAAGAGCAAAAATTGTTAGAACAACCAAGGCGTAAACAGCAATCATAATTTTACCTTTGGTATTGATTTTATAAACCGATTGATCGTCTTCTTCATCAACAGTATCTTTTTCGTTTAAATCTTCGTAAATATAACTTCTATCTTTACCTACGAACTGCATAGTTGTTGGAGTAGGAAGTAAATCAAGATCATTGCTTTCCATTGTTTTGGTAGCAGAGTCTATCATTTGATCAAAATCGGCAGTAGTATTTTTTACGTCTTTTCTTTCACGTAGTTGTAAATCTTCTGTATATGCGTTTCTCGATGCTTTCATTTCTGGATTGTAGTCCACGAAATCTTCGGCATATTTTGTATTTCCAGTTCTTTTGTACTGCTTTTCGTTACTAATCATATTACCTCTCCTTTAATTTTATTCGCTATTTTAACGACTTTTATCGCTGAACGTGCAAACTTATTATAATTTTTCGATAACCCTTAATTTTGCGCTTAAACTACGCGTATTGTTTTCGCGCTCGTTTTCGCCTGCAATTATAGGTTTCTTGGTGATAATTTCCACCTGTTTTTGTCTTCCGCATACGCAAACGGGAATACTTCTATCGCAAGTACAACCTGTTGCTAAATCAACGAAAGTGTGTTTAATAATTCGGTCTTCAAGTGAATGGAAGGTGATAACCGCAAGCCTTCCGCCCTTTTTAAGTTTTTCCGCAATATCTTTAACGGCTTCGGCAAGGCCACCGAGCTCTCCGTTAACTTCTATTCTTATAGCCTGGAAAGTACGTTTTGCGGGATGACCGTCTTTCTTGAACTTAGCAGGAATACTTCTTTCTATAATCGAAACTAATTCACCGGTTGTTGTTATAGGAGCTTTTGCTCTTTCGTTTACGATATTGCGCGCGATATTAGCTGAAAAACGTTCTTCACCATAAGTAAATAATATTTCTTTAAGTTTTTTTTCGCTATATTCGTTTACAACTTCGTATGCCGAAAGGCTTGCTTCACCATTCATACGCATATCTAATCTAACGTCTTTTGACATATACGAAAAACCACGGCTTCTTTCATCTAATTGATAGCTTGAAACGCCTAAGTCTAACAATGCCCCGTCGATTTTATCAATGCCTAATCTATCGGTAATACTTTTAAAGTTTTTAAAATTATCGTGAACAAGTGTAACTTTATCGCCAAATTCACTTAATCTTTGCTTTGCTACTTCAATAGCGGTAAGATCAAGGTCGGTTGCGATTAGTTTTCCACCTTGTGACCTTTTTAGAATCTCGAAAGAATGGCCAGACCCACCAAGCGTACCGTCGAAATAAATTCCGTCGCTTTTTAAGTTGAGCGCTTGCATACATTCTTCAAGCATTACTGGAACGTGATTAAATTTCATAATTAACTTTTGATCTTTTGATTGATAATACTAATATTTTCGGCGTGAGATCTCTTGTTTCTCTTTTCTTCACGTAACGCTTTGGTCATAAGCGATAATCTTGTACCTATACCAACGGTTACAACGTCCTTTTCAATATGAGCAAATTCAACTAACGCATCAGGAATGCGCACTCTGCCCTGTTTGTCTTCAGAAACGAAATAAACCGATGAAGTGTATTCTAAAAGTGCATCCTGCCCGTCCGCATCAAAATCGCTGATAGTTTGCAACTTTAAAAGTTGTTCTTCAACCATTTTTACAGGCAGAATATTGATTACACCGTCGAGCCCTTTGGCAAAGTAAAAAGAAGCACCTAACTCGCTTTTAAAAGGTGTTGGGATTCTTATTCTGTTTTTGTCATCAATTTGATGAAAAAATTCGCCAAAAAACATACTAAAAATTATACCTCGACTTAATGTACTTATATCATAGCACATCTTTTAACCAAAATCAACCATTTTTAACCCTTTTAGCAAATTTTTTTTAAATTCTTAACCATTTTTTTTATTTTAGACAATAGATTTTTCTAAAAGCGTTTAAGGCATAAACATTTCCGCTACCTATAAAAATTTTTTCACACTTTGCTTCTTTTGAACTATTAAAAGGTAAAAGCACTTTTAAAAAAGATATAATTTCTTCGCTTGCGTCGTAAATTTTAGCATTTGGAAATGACTTTTTAAACTTGTTTAAAATTAATGCATAATGGGTGCAACCAAGATAAACTTTTTGTATTTTTGGGTGCGTTTTTTTAAGAAAGTTCGGGCAGTATTTTTCAAGGTTTAATGCGTTATTTTCAACTTCAAACGCTAAATTCTTTAAGGGCACGACAAAACCTTTTTCAAGTTTTGAAAGAGTTTGAATTTGCTTTGTTTTTGAAGTGGCAACGGTGCAAAAAAATCGCCCCTTTTTCATATTTGAAGCAAGTATTTTTCTTATATTATGGCGAACGAAGAAAACGGGAATATTAGCCTGTTTTAAAAAAGTTCGCTCCCCTATTTCGCTTAGGGTGTTGCAAGCGACTATTAAAATATCCGAATTAAATTTTTTTGCTTTTTCAATAATATTTTTTGCATACCCTATTATTTGATTTTTAGTTTTGTTGCCATAAGGCAAGTTTTCTTTATCGCTTATGTAAATGTATTTAAAATTAGGAAAGAGTTTAACAAGTTTTGCAAGTAAGAATAGCCCACCTATTCCACTATCGCAAATAGCAATATTTTTTATCATAAAACAAATCCTTAAAATATAGTTAGTAAAAAAGTGCTAAAATTATTCGTAAACCAAAAAAAGTATTAAAAAAGGGGTAAATTTTAAAAACTTTTAACAAAAAACAGTTAAAAATTCTTGCATTAACTTTAAATATGTGCTAAAATACTGTGTAGTTAATAATTATGTACATTTAAGGAGATAAATAAAGTGCCAAACATTAAATCCGCTATGAAGCGTGTTAAAGTAAATGAAAAGAAAAATGCCATCAACAGAAGTGGTAAGTCAGAAGTTAAAACTGCTTTAAAGAATTTTAACGCTCTACTTGAAGCTGGTGACGTTGCTGCTTGTGAAGCTGCTTTCAAAAACGTTTGCAGTATTTTAGACAAAGCAGTTGTTAAAGGTCTTATGCACAAGAACACTGCAGCAAACAAAAAATCAGGTTTCGCTGTAAGACTAAACGCTTTAAAGAACGCTTAATTTTTATTTAAAAAACAACTTCCGCTTGCTACTTGGGCGGAAGCTTTTTTTGTATAATTTTTTAATTTAGCTTCTATCGTAACAAACTATTGATAAGACAAACCTTTTTTGTATAATTTTTTAATTTGTTATAAATAATATTATAAGGAGAAAATTATGAAACCTATTGAATTAAATAGCGAAAATTTTAAACAAACTATATCATCATCAAAACCAGTGTTAGTTGACTTTTGGGCTGTTTGGTGCGGTCCTTGCCGTATGCTTTCACCCGTAGTTGACGAAATTGCCGAAGAAGGCGGTGATTTTGTAATCGCTAAAGTTAACGTTGATAACGAACCTTCGATTGCAAACGAATATTCAATTAGCGCTATTCCTACCCTTTTAGTTTTCAAAAATGGCGAAGTGGTTAATAAAAGCGTTGGAGTAATTTCTAAAGAAGAAATTTTAGCAATGCTAAAGTAAAAACAAAACTTTATTAAATGAAAAAACTGTTTAGCAAAAAAGCTAAACAGTTTTTTATTTAATTAGATCCTTCGACTAACGCTCAGTATGACAAAAAAATTTATATGGTATAACAAAAATCACACTACGAATAAGACAATTACTCGCCGATAGGTGGATTGTCTAAACTTTTATATTCTTCTTTTAAATAATTATATTCTTCAACGTAAGGTCTTTCATCTTCAACGTCAACCATATCGCTACCTAAAATTACAAACATATGAATATCTCGCCTATGGTCTTTATAATAAGTTAAAAAAGCATCAAGCCCCTTAACCCCTTCAAGTTTTGAAGAAAGCCAGGCAAACTCTTTAAAAGTAAAGCATGTTTTAGGCAAATTTAATTCTTCAAGGTTTGTTAACTTTGCAAGCGTTTTAATTAAATTTAGCTTATCCATATCAAACGGACAATGCAAACTTAAATCCTTTAAATTTTTTAAGGTTAAAAGCCAAGAAATATCGTTAAGAGAAAACAAGGTTAAATCGGGTACTTTTCTTTGGTAACCAAGTAATTTAAAGGTGCTTAGCGTACTATTTTTAAGCCCTTGTAGATTATTTAAAATTTCACAATTAGGAAGTTCGAGCCATAAGCTTTGTAGATTGTTATTTTCAGCGGTATTAAAAAGAGTTAAACTTGTTGCTTGGCTTGCCAACTTAACGCTTTTAATTGCTTTACAATCACTTAAAGCGCTTAAATCGCTTATATATTGACTTATAACGTTTAACGTTTGAATTGTGTTTTTATTAGCAAGTAAAATTGCAGATAATTCTTCATTATTTAACCCAACAACTTCGATATTTAAAATATTTTGATTAATTTCGTTATTTAAATACTGCTCGATTGTATCACATTTGTTATCGTAATTAAAAATACTGCTTTCGCTTTCGCCTTCGTCATATACGCGAATTAAGTGCATAGTTTCAAAACGCATAGGATTACGCATTATTGTTTTTTTTGTTGTAAAAGAATATTTTCTCATATTTCACCTAAGATTAAACCTTTTAATTATTATAACTTATTAAACTGCACATTGCAACTATTAAAACTAAAATAAATAAAAAAACTCACAAGGAAGATTTACCTTGCGAGTTTTTGTTTTATTAAATTTTAGATAACTTCGTTTTTAACTAAGTATTTTTCAATATAGCCTAAAATTTCTTCAAAGGTTATCATGCCCTTACCTACTGAAACTTTAAAGTACTCAGCTGGGAATGCAAGGTAAACTTCGTATGGAAGGTAAGCTTCAAAATCGGCATAAGTATATAAGCCGTAAGTTTGAATATCCGCCATCATCGCTTCGTAGTCGTAAACTAAACCGTCACCGTATTCAAACATATTGAATAAGCCTTCAATACCGCCAGGCATTGAGAATAACCCGTCAACAAAGTAATTTAAGTGATATACGGTTACCAAGCTGTAACAGCTTGTATATTCGTTTTTAGCGTAAGCGTTAGTTAAAGTTACCCTTTCATAGCCGTTATCGGCTAAAACAGCAAATTCATGACCTATAAAGTTAGCAAAGTTATTTTCATTTACGTAAACGTATTTATTTAACGTAATATCGAAATATCCGTGTTCGTAAATAAGTTTAGTTTGTGTGCCATCGCTAAAATCAAGATGAATTACGTTGTAATTAGCGTAACCGTCGTTTTCGATAAATATAATGCCTGCGCCTTCATATGCGCCCGTTTCGTGGTTAAATACCAATAACGTATCTTCAAGCGTAAGTTCATCTGCGCGTTTTTGACTGCCATCGGCAAGCGTAATTAACGTATCGCCCGTAAAGCACTCTTCAGTATCATCGTAGTTTACTTCAATACTAAGATCTGCAGTTACTTGAGTGTAAGTGTTTGCTTCAATATTAACTACCGATTCACTTTCGGTTTCAACGCATACGTAGTGATTTGGAAGAATATACCAAGTGCCATTACCGTCCCTATTATCTTTACTTACCATAGCATAATATCCACTATTTGTATCACTAAATTTAATAGTGTATGCGGAACTATATGTACCATCGCTAGCACTTGTTTTTTGATTACTACTAACGGTAATCTTAATTTTATCTACCCATTTAGCATAAATAGTACGTCCGTTATCCTTTCCACCTGACGACGCGCATGCCTTTAACTGTTCAAAGCTTTCATAAGGAATAGTTAATGCTTCATCTACAAACCAACCGGCAAAATATGTTTCAACATCTAAAGTATTATTATTGGTTGATAAATTAGATGAATTTTTCGATAATTGCTCGGATAAATATGATTCTGTAGTCACTGGAATAGGATCTTCAAATTTGATATCATCGGTGTTAGTTTCAAAATAAACATCGTAAACAATATCGTTAACCCAACAGCCGTAAACAATCGCAACGCCATTATTAGCTAAAGCTTCATCTGCAAAGTTTGCACCACTAATGTTTGCAAGCTGAGCTCCACTTTGGTCAAACCATCCGCTAAAGTTATAGCTTTCGTTTGGCGAAGTTGGCTCGCCTGGTAAAGGAATAACAGAATCAACCGTAAATTTAGCATTTGGTATTTGAGTTTCAACTTGAGTGCCATCTGGTAGTAGGTTTACAAATTTTAAGGTATACTCGTGGCCAATCCAAATAGCGTATATAGTATTATCACCGTATAAAATATCCCCTACCTTAACGCCTTCACACGCATAATCATTACATTCACTATTTAAACACCAGTGACTAAAAGTACAATGGGAGCGAGTCAAATTAGTAGGTATATCAGCGCTTGTTAAAGTATAGCCATTTTTACCATCAATAACTGCGATATTATCAAGTATTACGTTACCGCCCTTAAAGTCGTACGAAATAGTGTAATCTTTAGTAACCCAAGTATCTTTACCGATTGAATAGTAAGTACCTACTGAGCTATACGGCTCTCCACTATAAGTAGCACTCTTAAGATATATACTATTAGTTACAGGTGTATAAGTAACAGTCTTATTAGAATAATTATATTCACTTGCTTCTTGAACAGTAACTTTAGCAGAACTTTTAACTTGTAGCATCGCTCCTTTTTCTTGAGTATAAACAGCACCGCCTAAGAAATTTGCAATCAAAGTGCCGTTTACAGTAAGTTTACCAGGTGTATTTGCAAATTCAGGATTATAATAAGGTCTATCCGCATCACCAGTTATAACGGTATGAATGCTTGTATAAATAATCATCTTATTAACTGTTAAGGTTGCGCCCTTTTCAACGGTAAATGTTGAGCCCGGTAGCAACTTATAAGATGCTTGCATTGTAAAGTTACCGTTATTTGCATCATTTACACCTTCTACTTTGCGTAGCGAAATGTTATAATATCCTGGAATTGGGAAGTCGAAATCTTCTGATGATACGCTTGTTGAAAAGATGCTTAGCTTTAAAGTTAACTTAAAGTACTTACTTTCGGCGTGCCCATAAACATTTAAATCACACTTGTCTGTTACAGGATCAAATACCGCAGTTAAATAACTATAACTACTTAAAAGTTTGATTATTCCGTTATCACCAATAAAGGTATTTTCGCTATGACCTTCTGCTACGCCGTTTAATAAATTAGCATAAACTTTCATAACGCTATTATATTTCATAGTTAACTTAGCGTTACGAATGTTTCTAATTTGGAAACGGTTAAATGGTGATGCATTATTGTTTGCATCTTTTACCTTTGTTAAATACGTACCACCACGGTGATCGCCATAAACAAAAGGTAAATAAATAGTAGAGCCGGAATTTGTTATTACGTTACCGCCTTCGCCGGTAATAAAGCCTGTTATCTTTGCAGTTTTATTAATTTCAATGGTTGCGCCAGGTTCTAAATGAAGTTCTGCATAGTGATCGAAGGTTTGCCCTGCATAATATTCTATTCCAGAACAACCGCTTCCGAGTAATCCCGAAAGTTCTAACGTACCGTCAACGGTAATCTTAACGCCAGATTTAACAACAACGTAAGATTCTCTGTCTTCAATAGTAGCTTCAGTTACTTGATCCTTTTTTTCATCTGGATTAATATATTTACCGCTAGTATTTCTAACTTCGTTGCCTTTAGTTCCGTAAGGAATAACTAAAGTTACTCCCGAAGGAATTGTAATATCACTATCGATTGTTACGTTATAATGAATATCATTAGCCGTTGCATTTGGTACGACTAAAATTTCACCACTCGTAACGCTTGCTAATGCATTTTCAATAGAGCCGTAATATTCTCGTGCATTGCCTACCAAACGGTAAGCAACGTCGATTAAGTTAATAGTAACTTCGGCAGTTGAAACCGCATGGTTAATATTAGTTGGCGTAAAGGTAATAGTATAGGTACTATTTGCCCCGCCATCCTTATTAAATTTAATATCGCCGTAAGTAAACGTACCAGCAATTTCCGCCCCAGTACTTACTAAAGTAGCTTTTGGCTCAGTAGTATAATTATAACCGTTTTTATTACTTTCAGCATCCTTTTGAAGTTGTTCAGTTAAATAAGTAGGAACGGTTATAACCGTTTTTGCCTTTTCAATAACAAGTTTTACTTCACTACTATATTCAGCATAATCACTTGTTGCTTGAACGAAAACTTTAATATAATAAGTGCCAGCGCTCGTTGGGTATTCGTTTTCGCCAAGTGGTGTTCTTACGCCGTTAACATCGCTACAATAAGTGATAATCGGCGTGCCGTGTTTAGTCCACTTATCGTGCTTTGTTAAATCAACCTTACTTGCGTTTCCGCTATATTCAGTTGTAAAGGAAGCATTTTCGTAAACGTGATTAGAATTATCAAGTAAATCACCAAGTGTAACACCTTCAACTAAACCGTTAGGTGCACTATCAATAGTAAACGAATAGGTTGTAGAAAGCACCATTTCAGCTTGGTCGTGCCACTTGTATAAGAATACGTTTTCTTCGCCCATAGTTAAGGTAACCGTATAAGTACCTGCTTTTACAACGCTAACCGTGTTACCACTAATAGTAATATCTTGGTTATCGCTGGTAATAATAACGTTTACGCCCTTTGAATTACCTATAACAACACTTATTGTTTCACCAGTATAACAAGTAGAACTTGGAGTATATGAAGGAACAACGTCATCAACTTCAACGATAAGAACTTCAATAATTTTTTGGGCTGAAGTATGGTAGGTACTTTCAACCAAGTCAATTATTACTTCGTAAGTACCAGGTAATAAAAGTGAATCAACCTTTTCGCCGTTAAGCATATAAGTATATTTAATTTCACCATCAGATGGAGTTGAAGTAATGCCCTTTAATGGATGAGCAGTTTTATTATAAACGAATTCATAAAAATCTTTAACGCCGTGTAAAACACCGTCAGCTTTGTTAACCGTAACTTTAAACGCGTCGTGAATGATGTAATAGTTATCGGTATCGCTTGGCGTAAACGTTGCAGGATACTCGTCGCATTTGATACTTTCACTTAAATCGGTTTGTGGATTATCCCAAGTGTAACCATCTGGAAGTTCAAAATAAGATAAAACTAAATCATCAGTCCATTTAGTATTATACTCGGTTGTAAAGTCAGTTATAGGTGTCGCTTTATCAATAAATAAAGTTACCTTTTCACTACCCTTATAATACTCTTCGTTTATTACAAGCGTAGTTTCATAACTACCAGCGTTAGATTTAATTATGTTGCCCTCAACTAAAACCTGCTTACCATCTTCAATTTCGTAAAGAATAGTAAAGTCTTCGCCTGTGTAAACGAAATCTTTTTGGGTGATAGTAATTTCTAAGGTTCTTTTATCAATATTAGTAAAAGTAACTTCTCTTTCAATTTGGTTATAGTTTGTATTATTTGGTGTAAATACTGCAGTTGCCGTAAAGCTATCCACAGAATCGATAATTAAATCAGGATTTTTCCATGCCCAAACACCGCGATAGTCACCATCAAGTGTTACCGTTGAAAGTGAGTTTTCATAAACGGCTGGAACTAAGGAAGTAGAAAGTGTTGGATCGCTTACTAATTCTAAATCTCCCTTATTTACTACTAAAGTACCCTTTAATACAGTTGCGTTTACGTTAGTATTAGTAACGATTACTTCAAGAGAATAATTACCTATAGCGTTAACGTTAGGATTTAAAGTTTGAATGCCTAAAAGTTGTAAATTTTCAAATCCAGTAACCGTATATTCAATTTCGGGTACGCTTTCGCCAAATTTCATTTCTTTATGGGCAATAGTTACCATAACGTCTGGCTTTTTAATTTCAAACGAGCCGGTATAATAACCTTCGTAATTAGAATCGTTTACTAATAGCGCGTAGGTATAAACACCAGCCGAAATTTGTGGCTCGCCAATAACTTCAACATCAACGTTATCGGTTACGCTAAAGGTTGGAAAATGAGTTAATCCATCATAAACGAAAGTTTCGCTTTCAACTTCAAAAGTTGCAGTTTTAGGAGCAACCGTTATAGTTATCGTTGCAAATTGTGGCGCAACTTGATCGTTTGAAGGTATAAACTGAACGCTTACTAAATGAGTTCCTGCCGTTGTTATTTCACTTACAGGATCAACAAATACCCATTTGCCGTTTTCGTTTGAAGGCAAATCGATACTTGAAGTTGAAACGTTAAAATCAACTTCATAATCGTGCTCAAATTCGGTAGTTAAGATTGGTGCTTTTAACGAATCATCATAAAAATGCACTTCTAAACTAATATTTTCGGTTATTTCTTCGGGAATTTCACTATCCAAATAATTAGCAAAAGTATAGCCTTCAATCGCAGGTGGAGTTGGAATACCCTTAATTTCATCCGCGCTTAAAACAAATTGAGATGCATACACTTCGCCCTTAGCTAAGAAATCAACTTGATATTTTACGGTATAAGAAACAACGAACTCTTGCTTATCGTAAAGAAATACAAGCTCTTTTTCGCCAAGAGTATCGGTTTCACCGCCCTCAAGTAACATATATTCTTTAGCCTCTATAACAAATTGTTGTGGCTCTGCACCGTTTTGTGGATTAATCTCTGTGCAACGGAATTTAATGTTTTCGTATTCTATTTTCTTATTAAGACCTACGTCTTGTGAGAACTCAGAAAGGTCAAGTTCTACAGAATATTGGCTTACTATACCACTCGGAATACTAGTTTTAGGATCATCAACGTCACAAGCTACTAATCCGCAAATTAAAAATATAGAGCATAAAGTAATTAAAATAGCTATTAGTTTTTTCCTCATTTCACTTCCTCCTATAGAAAAAGTTTAAATAATTTTGTAAGCTAACTTTTGGCGCAAATCTTACGCCAAAAGTTTTGTATAGTTTATTTTCTTTTACGACTTAATTTTAATTATTTTTATTAATACGCCTAAAATTATTTTTTATAAATACAATCGTACATTTCTTGTTCAGTCATATTTTCTTGGTCAGCCGGTTTAAAACTTGTGGTTGAACTATTATATATGTTAAAATAGAAATTTTCTTCACCTGCAGCCTTTGTTAAAGTGGTTTTATCAACGTCGGCAAGTGATACTTCAAACCCTTCAAGTTGTAAATTAGCATTATCTTCAAATAAACCGTAGTTTCTTCCCCCACCTAAAAAGGCAATACCTGCGTGAATATATCCGTCGCTTGTAACGATAGTTTTAAGTTCATCCTTTGCAGATGCAGTTTTTAACATGGCTTGAATATCAAACGTTAACATACTTGCAATAGTTTCGCCAAGAAGCTCGGCATTCATTTCAATTAGGGTTGAACTGTCTATTTCGGTAAGTTTTTTCCAGTTATACATTTTAACTTCACCATTAAAGGTAAGTTTTGCTCCGTAACTTGTTTTTGCAAGATTTTTCCAATTATTAAATCCGTCAAAAATACCCACATAACTACTGCCGTCATGTAATGCCTCGCCTGCAAAGTGAGCGTCGATTGCTACAGCAAAAATACCAGCATCTTTAAATACACAGTTTTCAACGTTTACAAAAGTTTTAATATAATTGCTTTCGTAATTAGATGGTTTTTGCACTTTACCCTTCTTTATTTCAATAAGATTAGTTTCGCTTCCCAAATATGGTGAAACGTTACCGTCTGTTCCGTCAACGAATTTATTGCTACCCATACGAATAATAAATTCTCTTGCACCACTTAAAACGCTGTTTTTAACATCTAAGTTAATAACTTTATTTGGATCGTTGGCATCACCGAATACGCGAAGTACGGTTCTACCGTTCATAATACGTGAGTATTCTATTTTTACGTTATTGCCGAATACTTCAACTGTTGTTCCTGCATAGTTTAATTCAGTTAAATCTTTTTCTAAATTAGCGCCCTTTAAAATAACGTTATTTAAAGTTACGTTTTCGTATACGCCGAAACATACGTTATCTTGCCCTTTAACACTTGCTAAACTTGCACCGCTACCCGTTAAAGCAACAAAATCCAATGGACCATTAAATAGTGAACTTTCAGTAGGCTTACCGGTTGCGTCTAACAAACCAAGTGTTGCGTTGTGAGCGTTAATTTCATATCCGTTTCCGTATAGGTTATTTTTAAATTGTAATAAAATTTTAATAGTAGCCTTATCTAAAGCGTTAATATTTTTGTAATAAGTATCATCGTAAGTAGTGTGAACTGTTTCATACTTAATTTCGTTAACACTTGTTGGGAATGCGATATCGCCTTCTAAAACGATTACGTTTTGCGCTTTAGTTGCTGTGTAAAGGTCGGCATAGTTAGATACGTTAACACCATCGTAAACACAACGAACGGCAAAAGTTGACTTAACACCGTAAAAATCTGCAGTAAAAGTAACTAATTCAGCGCCTTCGCCTTGAGCTAATGTTATTTCACCATTTGAAATCATTGCTTTTGCGCTACTTGAAGTCCACGTAAGGTTTTCGTAAAAACCTTCGCCAATCTTAGCGCAAGATACTTCTAAAACCTTTTTAGAAAGTTCGCCCCTCACGTTAGTTCTACCAATAGTATAAAGGTTTTCAATGCCGTAAGTTTTAGCGCTTTGGTTAATCGTTAAAGATTCAGGCTTTATAACTATAGTTTTGCTTTCTTGTTTTCCGCCTGCATTTACAGTAAGTTCGGTAACACCAACTTTTTCAGCAGACATAAGAACCATACCGCTAACTTGTCGAAGGGTAATATTGTCGTTTGAAGCAGTAACGTTCCAAGAAGAAGCGCCACTTACTGAAACGGGAATATTAACAGCACCACCAACAAGAACTTGACTTTCAAAATTGCCTATAGAAATTTGAACGTCGCTTGCCGTGCCTTGACTACCCGTTAACTGCAAGTTGTTTGTAATTTGTGATGGAATTTCAAAACTATAGCCGTTTGGCACTTGGATTTCGCTCGCATTTAAAACGTATTGCGTAGCTATCGTTTGACCATCAACGATAAACTTAACTTCATATTTTACAACGTAATCAACGTTAACTCTCATTTCCTTATAAAGCACGGTAAGAGTTTTAGCGCCAACCGAAGAAGTATCCCACCCTGCAACCATGCTTGAGGTAACCGAAATGCTTTTACCGTCGCTTGACTTAACAACGAAGTCGCTATAATCGATAGGTGAATTGTATACCACAACGTTATTAAACCCACTAGTATCTAAACTGTGAGTTACCTTTTTACCGCCACCACACGAAGCAAAAAATGCCGTAAGAGCGATTGTGCATACCATACATAAAATAGTAAGTAATTTCTTTTTCATAGTTTTTCTCCTATAAAATTGATAAAATTATATCGTTTAATATTTTTTTTAATTTACACTAATACGTTTACAGTTAGAGTAAGTGTAACAATATCATTTGGTTGGTTATCTAGCCAAATCGTTAAAGTTATAATTTCAACCACATAACTAGAACCATTTAGATTTTCAAGCGCGTTTTCGCTTGCTTTTACTAATAAATATCCGTCGCGTACTTCGCAAGAAATAAATTTACCGTTTTCAGATAGTTCAATTTGATGTTTTATTTCAAGGTTCGAAGGTTGAACTTCAAAATAAATTTCTGCACCACTATCGCCTATAAAAATTATTGTGGTTTGTTTAGTATAGTCGCCGTTAGGATCGTTTTTTACTACCCAACTTGCTTCAATCTTACCTATTCTAACAATTTCGCACTCGTCGGTGAAAGTTCCATAATCAGTTGTAACGGTAAGACGAAGTGTTATAGTGCAAGCATCTTGATTTGTAAACTGGTAAGAAAGAGTTTTATTTTCTTTGCTTAAGTTATAAGTAATTGCATTATAATTTTCGCCGTTTTTATCTAAAACTTCTAAACTATACGAGTTAATCGACGCGTTTTCATCTACGAATAATTTAATTTCGCCACTCAACTGCTTAGTTGTGATAGTTTCATTCTTTTTCAAAAATTCCATTGCGTAAGAATTTTCTACGCTAATTGAAACTTCATCATACACGTCGTTGTTTATAGTACAATATACTTTAATCTTTGCACTACCAACGTTTTCAGCTGTTACTATGCCCTGAGAGTTTACGCTAACTACCCCAACACCTTCAATAACTTCGTATTTTAATTGAGTTTGATACTGTGCAACAAGTGGGCTAAAAGTAGTTTTTATATCTATACTTTCGCCAAGTTTAATAGTATCTTTTTCAATGCTTGAAGATATACCTTGAAGCTTAGAAGTTGAAATTTCAACGATAAAACTATCTTTATAGCCACCATCAACAGTAGTTACGGTTATTTTAACTTTACCGCAACTTTCAGCCGAAAGAGTATTGCCTTCAATTTTAACGATTGCCGTAGTACTGTTTTCAACAGGCTCTGCACTGAAAGAAACATTTTGATTTGCAGCGTTGGTCGGATAAACAGTGTATGATATATCGTAAGTTTCATCTAAATCAATATAAACTACTGCGTCTTCATTAAGCTCTACTTTTGAAACGGCTACTTTAATAGCAAGGCTTACCGTACTAGTAGCAGTAAATAGGCATAGCATTAAAATTAGTGGTAGCGCCAACATCAATAAAATCAATTTTTTATTCATACTGCCCGCTCCTTATGAAATCATATGCTCGAAACTTTTTTCAAGCTTATGAAGATAATAAAATAATGCAAAACCTAAATACAATACACCACCAAGTATAGGAATTAAATAAGCGTACCAAGTTTTTAGATTTAATGAAGCTATAAAACTAATGGTATCCATCTTTGCAAAAATGAATAAAGCCATTGATAAAACACCAAATATAAGTGCTAAAATCAAGCCAAGCACTACAACCTTTGAAATAGTTCGGTTATTTATTCGTTCTATTTCATAAGATGACGCGGATACGTTTGCGTGATTTAAATCCATTCTTGTAGCTATAAATATTTGTGCAGTTGAAAATGCAAGTGCTACTACACCACACAAACAACCTTCCCACACGCTTAGTCCCGCAAATAATAATGCTATTACGCTTACTATTATTGCAGCCGAGCTTACTATCGCGCAGAAAAGCACTTTTGCAAGCAGTTGAGTTGATGCTTTTATAGGAAACATCTTCGACTTTAACGCAACAAGCCCGTCACGCGTGATATTGGTTGCGCAAAAAGTGTTGGTTAAAATACTAAATATTAAAAGCACTAATAAGGCTAAAGAAAAGTTTACCTTTAAGCCTATTGCGTTACTAATTAACGATTCAAATAAGGTATAACAACAATAAACCATTACCGGCATTGCGGTGGCAATAGCAAAATATGAAAATAAATGCTTGCGATTACGGAATACCGAAATAAACTCTTTGTGAATTAGCGAGGCTAAAGGTTTGCGTACAACGTAATCTTTGTTTGCTTTTTTTGCAAGTTTTTTGCTTTCGTTTTTGTATAGGGTTGCGTAAAATAAACGCTTTGAAACGTAATATAAAATTACTACCGCTAAAACCGCAATTACTACCGTTATTAAAAGTGATAAAAATAAATTTTTACCAAGCGCTATATTTGCAAAACAATTTGCAGGATATGTCCATACTAATAGGCCTTGTAAAGTATTTATAAACGCTTCGTTAAACAAAAACTTAATTGATCCCGTTTCTAAAAGTGATTGTAAAATACCCAATAAGCCCGAATATAACAGGAATGCACCTATTATCATACAACTTAAAATTACAAATATTAGCCAGTATCTTTCACTAATAAAATCTATAACCTTAATGTATGGGACTAAAAGCAAAGTAGCTATTAAAAATGCCGATAAAGGCATTAAAAACCATACTAAAAACGTGTATATCCAAAATATAAAACTTGGTTTTAATGCTATAAAGAAAATAACGTTTACTGTAACTACTAATACAAAAGCAAAAATATAAGTCCAAACTAAGATTGCCAAAAGTTTGCTCATAAGTAAAGTTTGTGGCTTTACAGGCAAGCGTAAAAACAATTCGTTATCCCTTTTTTTCGTAAGACCGCTACGCATTTTTTCCATACAAGCGACCGAAATGGCTATGAGTATGGTGGCATATAAAAGGTTTAAAAGTTCTAATCCCCTTTCAAATGGAGCTGGAACTCTGTGTATTTCTACCTTAACGTAATTTTTAACTACGATAGAAAGTAATGCAATAAATACACACGCTACTAAAAGGGTTGTTAGCAATGATAATAATGAGCCTATTATATCAGGCTTTTGCTTGCGCCCCTTTGATAAAAACTGCAATGGAAACTGCATTTTCATCTCGTGCTTAAACAAAATTAAAAACTCTCTCATACTACTTTTGCCACCCTTTTGGTGATTGATAAAAAGTATTCTTCAAAATCTTCGCCAGTGGCTTTAAATTCAGCCATATTTAATTCTTTTAAAATTCTACCCTGATCGATAATGTATACTCGATTGCAAAGTTTTTCAACAACGTCGAGATTGTGCGAAGAAAATAGCACTAAATTACCAGCCTCGGCGTGTTGTTTAAAAAATACCTTTACCTGACTTGCGGTATATGGATCAAGACCAACCATAGGCTCGTCAAGAATAAATACTTTTGGATTATGAATAAGTGCTCCCATAAAAGCAATCTTTTGTTTCATCCCGTGCGAGTATGATGAAATAGGATTATAAATAGAATCGCCTAAAGCAAATAATTGTTGAAATCTTTCAACTCTTAATTTTCTATCTTCTGCGGTTACGTTATATATGTCTGCCATAAAGTTGATAAACTCAAACCCTGTCATTTTCTCAAACAAAACGTGTTCGTCGCTTACGTAACCAAAATTTTGTTTTGCTAAAATAGAATCACTTACAAGGTCGTGCCCTGCAATCGTGATACTGCCGTTTTCGTAAGGATGCATTCCCGTTATACATTTTATAGTTGTTGACTTGCCCGCGCCATTGTGACCGAGTATACCTATAATTTCACCCGCATCGCCCTCTATATTTATATTTTCAATCGTGTAGTCGGCTTTTGATTCGTAACGCTTGCAAAGACCTTTAATTTCAACGAGCATAACGCCCTCCTTTTAAGTAAAAATTTTGGCAACAAAAAAACGCCTAACCCATTTATCGTTATACTTTGCATTTGACCAGTCGCGCACGCGTACACGCATACGCACGTACGAGCGCGAGCTCGCGTGACAAAGTAATAACAATATTTTGATTTGCGTTTTACGTGGCGTTTAAGCACACCACAAACTGCCCGACGGAGCTATTACCGCCAGGCTTTTATATTAATTTCTTAATCGAGCGAAACTAAAAATTAATTTACGATTTGTAAAAAGCACGGGTAAGAACTGCTCTTCACCTTTAGCACTCGCTTCAAAAAATAACTGTTCTTTTTCAAAGAAATATATTGGTAGTAGTTTTTTTACTACAAATAAACTAATAACCGAAAGTAAAAGTGACACTTCTATAGAAATTAGCGTCCAACACAATAATATTCCTAAACTAGCATAAACCGATTCAGTTCCTAAAATCACTTTCATTACTGAACGGATAATTAAAATATTTTCTTCAGAAATTAAAGAAAAACCGATTTGTCGAAGGATTGAGAAATTCGTTATAGCAAGCACAAAAAACACTACTGCAATTATACCCCAAATAAGGGCGCGTAGAGTTTTTTTCGCTTGCCATTCCATTTTCTTATTAAAAACTCGCTTTCTTGAATTTTTAAATACCTTTACAAAATGGAAGGTTATAGCGCAAAATATTAAGATGGAAATAATTATTTTTTTCATCTTTCACCTATAAGTTAGCGCTTTAAATATAAAACGACATAATTTATTTGTCTAAATTTATTATACGCTATTTGGGCATTTTTGTCAATATATTTGTGACATAAAATTACAATTTTATACAATTTTATACATAAAAATAACCTTAAAAGATATTTTTAAGGTTCATTTAAGGTATTTTTTCGCATTTTTAAACATAATTGGCGTAACCAAAGGATAGGTTAAATTTTTAGGATATTTTTTAAAGGTTTTTACCTTTTCCATTTCATAGTTAGGAAGGTCACCTAAGGTATGAATTACGGCTAAAAATAAAACGCCGTTTGAACGCTCGGTTTTAGTATATCCACAGTAATCGAAAATAGGAATAAGCTCGTAATCGGTTGCGCCCGTTTCTTCAAACAATTCACGCTTTGCCGCGTCTAAAGGGGTTTCACCCTTTTCAATGTGTCCGCCCTGCATTTCCCAAGTATTCCTATTTTTATGCTTACTAAATAAATAGTCGCCCTTGTAAAAGGAGCAAATAGTTGCGTATTTATAATTTTGTAAGCTGTTAAGCGCAAATAACTCGCACTCAAGAACTCTATTTGCTTGTTCTTTTAAATCATTAGTAGTCATACTTAAATTATAACATAAGTCCCGCTATAAGTCAATTAAACGCTATTTAGTAGTATAATTTTTAATAGAATTAGTTGTCATATAATTAAAATCTATAACCTAAACCTTAATTATATCATATAAGCCGGTTAAAGGGTCTTTAAAAAGCGGTAATTTGGGCGTATAAAAGGTAAACAATATAAACGCACTTGCTATTAAAATCAATATAATAAAGCCTATAAATTGAAATTTGGGGCTAAAATCGACATAAAACAAATGGTATTCAACTAAATATCCTAAAAATGCTGAAATAAAGAAAAAAATAATATTTAACCAGTCGGGCGTTTTACCGAATACACCGCTAACGGTATAAAACAAAACTGGAATACTTAAAACTCCAACAATAGTGCCTATAAGTTTAATCCACCAAAAGCCCAAATAATCGCCCTTAAAAAAAACATACTGCACTAAAGCAAAAAATAGCATAGGAAAAAATAATATTTTCATATGCTCCCAAGTTGATTCATTCACCGCCGAAATAGGCGCAAAAATTGTTAAGCTAGTCCACTCAAATATAAAGTGTAAAAGCGTACCCAGCGCTACGCTAACAGCAAACCCTACAAACTGCCATAAAAAAAGATTTTGTTTCATTTTAACCTAAAATAAATTAAATATCATTTAGATTATATTAAACAAAACCTTAAAGTATTCGGTTTATAACATAAAATTATGAGCTTAATTATTAAAATTTTATACCTATTTTAATTTCAACTCGCTATAAATGGGATAGGTGGTTTTATCCTTTTCAGTTATTTCTCTTAATACTTTACAAGGAACACCAACGGCTACAACATTGCTAGGTATAGATTTTGTAACAACACTTCCTGCGCCTATAACGCTATTATCGCCAATTTCAACACCCGCAAGAATGGTTGAACCTGCACCAATCCACACGTTATTTCCTATCACTACGGGCATTGCTATCTCTACACCGGCTTTTCTCATTTCGGGGTCAATAGCGTGTTCTGCCGTTGTAATACAGCAATTTGGTCCAATAAAAACGTTATTTCCCAAAGTAACACCTGCTCCATCTTGAATAATACAATTATGGTTAGCATAAAAATTATCACCAATGACTATATGATAACCGTAATCACACCAAAAAGGCGGTACTATAATAACGTTATTACCCATACTCCCTAATAATTTTTGAAGTATAGATTGTTGAGCTTCGCTATCATTTGGACAAAGTTGGTTATACTTATAACATAGCTCTTTAGCTTTACGTATTTCTTCTTCATAGGTAGAATTATAACATCCCTGAAAAAAACAATTTTGCGGAATAATAGGTTTTTCGCTCATAATAAACGCCCTTAACAAATTCTTATTTATCAGTGAGTTTATTATAGCATAATATATAACTAAAATCAAGTCATTTCTTCAGTAAGTCAATAATTGAACGATACCCTAAGTCTCATCATGCATAAATGGTTAAATTATGACACTTTTAAAAGCAATCCGCATTATATAAGTATTTGAAACTACCCGTTATATTTTTATCATCTATCCGTTAGCTTTGTAATTTCCGTCAAACCTTTCTTTTCTTTTACAGAAGATAATTAACCGTCAAAATCACGATGCTTGTCGCGATCATAACAACACCGACCACACGATTTAAAGTTTTTGCGTTCGCTTTGTTGGCGATTTTTGCCGCAATCCTAGCCCAAAGCAAAGTAAATACCACACACAGCGCAAGGCAAAGAATATCGGGTACACCCCCGATTATAAAATGGCTGACACCACCCGTGAGCGCTGTAAACGCCATAATAAAGACGCTTGTACCAACCGCCAAATGCATAGGATAGCCAAGGAACGAAGTTAAAACAAGCAACAGCATCATTCCGCCGCCTGCGCCCGCAAAACCGCATATAAATCCAACAAATATACCGCCGACGATTGCCTTAATCAACCTGCTTTTCGGAGAGCTTTCTTCCAAGTGCTCTCTCGTTTTATTGACGGGCTTCAAAAGGAAACGCAAGCCGATAATAATTAATGCTATCTGCATCGTTCCGCTCATAGCTTGCTCGGGCAAAAAACTTGCCGCAAAGCTTCCTATCATCGTTACGATAAGCACGCTTACGAGCAACGGCAAACTATTTTTAACGTCCAAGTTTCCGCTTTTCTTATAGGTATATGCGCTGATAAGGCTAGCCAAAACATCACTGATGAGCCCTATTCCCACCGCATCATAAGCGGGAATACCCAAAAACGTTATGAGCATTGGTCCTATTATAGCAGCAGCGCTCATGCCTGCAAAACCCGTTCCAATACCTGCCCCAGCGCCCGCGATAAAGCACACGAGTATTGTAATTAAAATTTCTACCAGAATTTTTCTATACCTTCCTATTTATCATTGAGTTCATTATATCACATAGTCTAACCAAAATCAAGCCGTTTAATCAGTAAAACACAAATTGAACGATACCCCACAAATTGAACGAAAGGGGTATAAAATGAACGATTTATATTTTACGGCTAAAAACAAAAAAGCCTTGCAAGGACGAAAAACATCCCGGCAAGCTTTGTAATTTTAATGAAATCCTGCTTTGCAGGATGAAATCCGAGTAAACTCGGATGAAATCTTCGGTG
>JAFWXT010000035.1 GCA_017522945.1 Clostridia bacterium | reverse complement strand
TACTGGTATGTATTCACACCAAAGCAAATATATGATAGTTTGTATAATCCGTAAAAAAGAAATAGGAACTATGATGAAGATAATTAAAAAATACGAAGGCAGTTTTGCAAGTTTCTCAAAAGCAAACGAAGTTTTCGGCAGATTCCATAAATAAAAGTTTAATATGAAATAATTAACTAAATAAATATTTAATATATAGTAAAAAAGAAAAGCACGCTGCCCTTTCACTATTTGAGAAGAGTAGCGTGCTTTAATTTTGTTATTAGTTAGTTTGCAAATGCAATAGAAATAAGTTCATTATTTTTTATTGCAAATCTTATTGAAACCGTGCCTTCTGCATTTGTAAATAGATAAGAAATTGCGTTTGATTCCGTTACTATTTGCGGTGCGGTAAACGTTATCATGCCGTCAGCGGTGTATGTACCGCAGTAATCTTTTTCAGCGATTGAATTGACGTAAGTTAAGCATTCGTTAAGTGCAGATTTGGCGCTATCATATTTAGAATCAGAATAATCGGTTTTAGCAAGTTCGTTGGTTAGAATTGTTAAGTATGATTTTGCATTTTCATAAGTAATGTAAGTGGATACAACGTTATCTTCATCAACTAGAACGGACGTTTTTGAAGATATGTAAGCATAAAGATTTGTGTAATAAATCTTTTCGGTTGCGTTTGACGCATCTAAATAAACGGTAGGTTTGCAAGCGACTTTTATGCTGTTATATATTTCGTTATAAAGAGCGCCAACTTGTTCTTGAGTAGCAGAGAGATTATTAGCGTTGCTACCGAAATTAAAAACGTAACTTTGAACGCTTTTGTTTGCAAGATTTATTTTCGCTAATTTATATGTCATAATATCACAAGATATAAATTGTTCAAAAGTGAAAGTTCCGTTAGATAAATGTGTGTTTACAGCGCTAATATCGCTACAACTAAAGTTGAGTTCAAACGAATAAGCAATATCGTTTAAGTAGTCGAACTGGGCAATAGCAATCTGCATCATATTTTCCATACTCATTAGCATTACTATAGTGGTGTTCGTAGGGCTATTAAGCGTATAATCGTAGTTGAAATACGTTTTAATTTGATTTTTAGAATTGCCATTATGCATTTCCAAGGTAGAATTTACGCCCGTATCGCTGTTTTCTGCTCTAAATAAGAATGAAAGTTGAGAAATAGAGTTGTCTAGATAAACTGTCTCAGTCTTAAAATCATCAAAAAAGGTTGCAACGTAATCTGCGGTATATAGTCCCATACCGCAACCGCGTAAAATTGATTGTAATTCTAAAGCGTATTCTACCGTTGAGTTTGGTTCAACGTATGCCATAGGGGTAATTCCGGTCGTGGAATCAGTTGTAAAAACAGACGATTCAATTTCGGCGATTGATTCTTTAATTACGTCAGCCGAAGTTTTTTCTGTTTTAGGGTCAGCGCAAGCGGCAAGCGATAAAGAAAGTGAAAGTATGACAAGTAGTATTGTCGCTAAAAGTTTAGTAAGTGATTTCATTGTGTAATTACTCCTTTATATTTTTTATAATATTTTACAGTATTCTAAATAAACTGTCAACAGGTTTTTT
>JAFWXT010000034.1 GCA_017522945.1 Clostridia bacterium | reverse complement strand
TCTAAAATATCCGCAAGGCGCATAACCTTTTCAACGTTATCTTTTATAAAGTTAGTTTCTTTCGCTATTTTAACTACGTTTTTTTGCGATAGGTTTATCATATCAGTTCTCCGTGTTTATAAGTTTTTCGGGATACATAAGCCCCCAATACTTATCCGTTTTCCTCGGCATTTTCTTGTTTTCGCTTATATCTTCCAATTTTATAGAGCAGTTTTGCTTACATATATCAAAGAAGTTTTGCGAGAGAAGGTCTTTTTTAAGCAATGAAAGTAAAAAGCCTGCTTTCTTATAAACGAATTTCTTGTTGTACTCTTTCAAATAGAATAATAACGCTTGCTCGTCAAGATGCGTTATGCCGTTTAACGCCGTAACAAGTTCTTCAAGCCCACCTGCAAGGTCAATACGGTCAATACAGTCCACTACTGTTCTTTCTAAATCGGTAACGACTATTTCTGCATTTTGTTCTAAACGCATTATTCCGCCTTTTGCTGTGTATGAGAAAAATTTGTATTCAAGACCGTTATAAATAAAGGGATTATAGCGTTTCTCGGTAAAAACCTGCACTTCTGAAAACATTTGATTTCCAAGCCCGTGAAATTCTAACGCAGAGTGATATGCCACACAAGCATTTTCAAAAAGCGCAGATGCTATTTCAAAACGGCTTGCAAAAATATCGCCCGTCAATGAATTGACCGTCGCATAAAGCCCATTTTTTATTTTTTCAATACGCCCATTTTCCGTTAACCCCTTTAATCTAATTTGCATACTTCTTTCGTTTGTAAAGTTGTCTAAGATTTCTTGCGTGCGAAATAGGGCTTGACTCAAATAAAAATCTTCCATTACTATCATTTCCTTATCTTGTTATACTTATTTTACTCAAATTACGAACAAATGTCAACGGTTTTTGCGTAATTTAAGTAATTTTTGTAATATGTGTAATAAAATCTTTGATTTTTACCATTTTAACGCAAAACACTAAGCATTTTAGTGTTTTGTGCTTGTTTAGTTAAAACAATACATAAACTAAAAGGTTAGAACGTCTTTGTCCTAACCTTTTAGTTGATTATTCAATTACTCGTCGTCTAAGATTTTATCTTCTTCGAGTTTTAAGGATTTGAGCCACTCTTCCTTTTTACGTTGGATTACTTGATAGTTTATACTTCCACGCGGACAACAAGATAATAAAAAGTTAAAATCTTTTAGTTTGTTGCGAATCTTGTCGTTTGGATCTTCAACTATAATCTTTGGTCTGCGATACGCGTTATATAATGTTATAAAGCATTTCCAACTGTACGCCATCAAATTTTGCTTTGCGGCACGTTTACAATATCTACGCCAACATAACCTTATAGATGATTGATGTTTACACATTTGGAATTCTTCCCACTCAAAGTCGGGAATTAAATAGCCGTCCCCCTTTTTCGCCCTTTCGGGGAACAATAAATGCGAAAATTCTACTTCACTCATTGACTTTACGTCATCATAATTAAGTTCTAGAGTTCGAAAACGCTTTAGCACAGTAAAAACAGTCATTCGAGAACAACTGCAAAGGGTAGCGATTTGCTCTTGTTTATTGCCTTTTTCGTAATATTCAATGA